>JBKKBB010000001.1:0-22423 GCA_046714395.1 Candidatus Limnocylindrales bacterium
GGTCATGACTGATCCCGGCGGAAGGGCCACGTCCGTGAAGAGTTCCGCATAGCGAGCGAGGTCGAGCGGCAGAGCGACGACGCCCCGCACGTCACCGCCGACGTCGAGGATCGGGAGCGCCTGCACGGAGACCCACCGCCCGGTGATGGGGCCGATGAACGGTTTGCCGACGACGAACGAACGTGTCTTCACGGTACGGACGAACCACTCGGTGTCGGCGACGGGCGTCGGCACGCCGCCGGGCTGGCCCACGACCGAGCAGATGACTTCGCCGCGCAGATCGATGACGCCGAGGTTCGCGAACTCGGGCATGACGGCCAGCAGGCCCGGCAGCTCCGGGTCGCACCTCGCCGCGTCAAGGGCGGCGACGAGCGGCCGTTCAGCGATCACCTCGAGCCGTCTCCTCGCCAGCTCGATGTTCTGGCCGATGCCGCGGGCGACCTGCTCGGCGAGGGCGTGGGCGCCGCGCTCGAGATCGCGACCTGGTGGTCCGCGTCGACGACGCCCTGCGCGACGATGACGCCCGCCAGCGGGATCGCCATCGCGAGCACGATGCCTAACACCTGGGCGCGAATCGACAGCATCTTGAGGCGCTCGACCGCACGGCGCATGCGGCGGCGGGCCCCCACGCTCGGGAGGTGGGCACTTGCCGGGAGGTCGATCGAGGATCTACGCTCACCGAAGGTCTCGCGATGCTCTTGCGATGCTCCTGCGTGCAGGCTACACCCTACTGTCGTGAATCGACGCTTTCAGGTCGCGATAACGGATCCCGTCGCCTGCCGCGGCCCCTCGAATTGCTCGTGATACAGACGCGCGTACAGGCCATCGGCGGCCAGCAGCTCCGCGTGCGAGCCGCGCTCCACGATCCGGCCGCGGTCGTACACGAGGATCCGGTTCGCGCGAAGGATCGTGGACAGGCGGTGGGCAATGGCGATCGTGGTGCGGCCGCGTTCCAGCCGCTCGAGCGCTGCCTGGATGAGGCGCTCACTGACCGTGTCCAGCGCCGAGGTCGCCTCGTCGAGGATGAGGATCCGCGGGTCCTTCAGCAACACCCGCGCGATCGCGATCCGCTGCTTCTCGCCACCCGAGAGCTTGTAGCCACGCTCGCCGACGATGGTGTCGTAGCCGTCCGGCAGTTCCATGACCCGGTCGTGGATCGCCGCTGCCCGGGCGGCCGCCTCCAACTCCGCGTACGTCGCTTCCGGCCTCGCATAGAGCAGGTTGTCCCGGACGCTGGCGTGGAAGAGGTACGTCTCCTGGGTGACGAAACCGATCACCGACCCGAGGGATTGCAGGGTGAGCGTCCGGATGTCGGCGCCGTCGATCTCGATCGAGCCCTCACCGACGTCGTAGAGCCGTGGCAGGAGGTACGTCGTGGTGGTCTTGCCAGAGCCGGACGGTCCGACGAGCGCAACGAGCTCGCCGGCCGCAGCCTCGAAGTCGATCCTCTCGATACCGAAGGGCTGCGTCGGCTCCGTCGGCTCCGTCGGCTCAACCTCCGGGGCCTCCGCGGTATCAGCCTCCTCGGTCTCAGCCACCAGTTCGACCGGCGGAGGAGCCGGATATCGAAAGCTGACGTCACGGAACCGGACCTGCCCCTTCACCGTGCTCGGATCGAGCGCGACCGCGTCCGGTGCGTCGACGATCTCCGGGTCCATCTCGAGGTACTCGAAGATCCGGTCGAAGAGCGCGAGGGCGCCCTGGATCTCCACCTGGACGCTCAGCAGTTGGCCCAACGGAAAGAACAACCGGGACTGGAGTGTCGTGAAGGCGACGATGTCCCCGATCGTGGGCGCCGTGGGGTCTCCGTTGATCGCGAGCCAGCCGGCGAGCCAGTACACGAACGCCGGCGTGATGCTGAAGACCGTGCCCACGATCATGAAGAACCAGCGGCCCACCATCGCCTGCCGAATCTGCAACGCAGCCAGTCGCCGGTTCAGCCCGATGAACCGCTGGATCGCCGCCGCCTGCTGGCCGAACGTCTTGGACAGCAGCATGCCGGAGACGGACAGGGTTTCCTGGGTGACCGCGGACATCTCGGCCAGCGATTTCTGGGTCTCGCCGCTGACCTCGCGGCGAACCTTGCCCACCCGGTAGGTCAGGTACATGAAGAACGGCAGGAGACCGAGGGACAGCGCGGTCAGGCGCCAGTCGACGATGAGCATCGCGATCACGGTGCTCAGCGCGATCGCCACATTCGCCGTGACCGAGGATGCCGTATCGGTGACCACACCCTGCACGCCGCCGACGTCGTTGGCGAGGCGACTCTGGATCTCGCCGGTCTTGGTTTCGGTGAAGAAGCGCAGCGGCATGCGCTGGAGGTGCGCATACAGGGCCGCCCTGAGGTCCTGCATGACGTTCTGGCCGATGACGTTGTTCAGGTAGCTCTGGCCCAGCCCGATGAGACCGGAGATGATCGGCACCGCGATCATCAGGCCGACATACAGGTTCAGCCGCCCGAAATCGAGGTTCGGGATGGCGTCGTCGATCAGCAGCTTGAGCAGGATCGGATTGATGATCCCAAGGCCGCTGGTGAACAGGATCGCCACCGTGACGACCACGACCTGGGCCCGGTAGGGCCGGAAGAACGCGACGATCCGAAGGAGCGTTCGACCACGCCGCTCACGCGGGACGGGCGTGAAGGCTGCCGTTGAGCCGCGGAAGTGAAAGCTCATCGCGAGGGCTCAGTGCTGGAGTGCGCGAGAGGCCGGTGGCCCGACGGGGTCAGGGTCACCACGCGGTTACGGTGTTGGCCTCGGTGATGCCCTGCGCCTCCAGCCAGCGCTCGGCATCGATCGCGGCCTTGCAGCCATCGCCAGCCGCGGTCACGGCCTGGCGGTAGCGGTGGTCGTGGACGTCCCCGGCGATGAAAATGCCGTCGATCTTCGAGCGGGTCTCATCGTGCACGACGAGATAGCCCTTTGGGTCGACCTCGAGGACATCGGCGAACGCCTCGGTGTTGGGCTTGTGGCCGATGGCGATGAACAGGCCCTCGATCGGCATCTGGCGCTCCTCGCCCGTCTCGGTGTCCTTCAAGGCCAGACCGGTGACCTTCTTGTCGCCCAGGACTTCCTCGATCGCCGTGTTGGTATGGATCTCAATCTTCGGATTGGCGAGGGCGCGATCGACCATGATCCGGCTGGCCCGGAAGGCATCCCGTCGATGGAGCATGTGGACCTTGGTAGCGAAGCGGGTCAGGTAGTTGGCCTCTTCAAACGCTGTGTCCCCACCGCCGACGACGGCGATCTCGCGATCCTTGAAGAAGAAACCGTCGCAGGTGGCACACGCGGACACGCCGCGGCCGCGCAGTCGGGTCTCGCTGTCCAGCCCGAGCCACATGGCCGATGCGCCAGTTGCAACGATGACGGCCTGTGCCCGGTACTCGGTCCCGCGGGCCCAAAGCCGGAACGGGCGAGTGGAGAAGTCCACGCGGTCCACATCCACGTCCACGATGTGGGTCCCGAATCGTTCGGCCTGAGCGCGGAAGGCCGCCATCATGTCCGGACCCTGGATGCCGTCTGGGAACCCGGGGTAGTTCTCGACGTCGCTCGTCAGCATCAGTTGACCGCCGGGGGCTGACCCGGCCAGGACGATCGGTTCGAGGTTGGCGCGGGCTGCGTAGATCGCGGCGGTAAGGCCGGCCGGACCGGAGCCGACGATCACGATTTTGGATTCAGTCCGTCCCGGGCGATCGGCGATCGATGCGGGGCCGCCTGTTGCGGGTGTCGCCGTGGCCGCAACATCGGGGGCGAAGGAGATGGAGAGGCCCCCGATCGGGGAGCCGGGAGTGTCGCTGGTCATTGGCTCAATCCTAGCACGAGGTCGATACCCCTGGGGAGTATGGGCGAGTGACGGACGCGGCTGCGAACGGCGCGGGCGCAGGCGCCGCGGGCGCCGAGGCGCGGGCCGAGGCGCGCTCGGCCTTGCGCGCGTGCGTGACGGCTGAGGCGCGGTCCGAGGCGCGCTCGGCCTTGCTCGGCCTTGCGCGCGTCGATGACGGCTGCATGGACATCGTCAGCACAGGAGGCATCGATTGGGCGGGGCGTGGGCGGCCCGGCCGGGTTCCGGCGCGCCTGGAGGCTGGGTCCGGGCGCCACCGACTCGTGGAATCGATCGTGAGGCGTCCATCGGGGGTCGTTGCCGTCCGGCGCCCGGCCCTTGTGCCGGCGGGCTGTGTGTGGGGTGACCATGCAGCCGTCACGCCGGTGGTTAGGGCTCGCCCGGGTCCGGTCACAGGTCGTGCAGGTCCCGCAGGACCGTCTCTCCGAGCAACCCCAGCTTGTCCGTCTGCCAGACGTCGCGGACGGTGAACAGCACATGCTGTGCGCCCGCATCGCCGAGCTCCGCGAACCGATCCGTGATCTGGGCCGGGGTTTCGGCCCCATCCGCGCCGGCTGAGTCCACCCGCACGTTGGTCAGCGTTGAGCGCTCGATGTCTTCGTATGGCCGCCCGAGGTCTTCGCAGTGGCGGCGCAGGACCGCGTACTTGTGATGGATCCGCTCGGGCCCACCGAAGACGTTGCACGCGTCCCCGTATTGGGCGACCAGGCGAAGCGTCTTTCGCTCCCCGCCGCCGCCGATCATGATCGGGACGCGTGGGCGGCTGATGGATTGGGGTGAGTTCAGGAGACGCGTCGCCCGCACCTGGCGCCCCTGGAAGTCCTCTTCCGTCCCACGCTCCCCGGACCACATTCCGTGGGCCATTCGGAGCGTGTCCTCGAGGATGTCGAAGCGGGTCCCAAGGGACGGAAACGGGAACCCCAGGGCGTCTGACTCCTCCCGGTTCCAGGCCGCCCCGATCCCGAACCAGGCACGGCCGCCGGACAGGACGTCGAGCGTGGTGGTGGCCTTCACCCACAACCCGGGGTGCCGATAGTGGATGCCGCCGACCATCAGTCCGAGGCGCGCCCGATCGGAATGGGCCGCCATGTACCCCAGGGCCGTCATGCCATCGAGCATCGGCTCCTCAGCGCGACCCACGAAACGAATCTGGAAGAAGTGGTCCATGACCCAGATCGAATCGAAACCGGCGTCGTCGGCCGCCCGGACGACCCGCGCGAGCGTTGGGGCGATCTCGGACGGCCCGCCCGGCCAGCTGAACGAACTGATCTGCAGCCCGAACTTCACGAGGGATGCTCCTGTGGTTGCGCACGCAAGGGTATCGCGGGTCGCCCCGTCAGGCCGTCAGCGGAACAGGTCGAACGCGGCCGGCATCAGGGCGTCGCGAATGGATCCCTCGCCACGCGTGAAGGCGGCGCCGCGCACGACGGCCGCCGGTCGTCCGGCAGTCTTGCCGAGCGCGAGTTCGGCGGCCGAAGCCAGTTCGTCGGCTACGGCCCGGATTGTCGACCGCATGACCCGACCGTCACGGTCCGGCGAGCCGCGCAGATCCTCGATCGGGAGCAGACCCGAGACTCCGATTGCAACGTCCACGATCCCCCAGCGCCACGGCCGGCCAAAGGAATCCGAGACGATCACCGGCACGTCGACGCCGTGGCGATCCTGGATGGCCTGGCGGATCGTGGCCGCCGACGCGTCCGGGTCCGCCGGCAGCAGGGTCACGAGATCGCCCCTCTCCGAGCCCACGTTGCTGGCGTCGACCCCGCCGTTGGCGCAGATGAACCCGTGCGCCGTCTCGGTGATCAGGACGCCATTGGCCATCCGCACGACGCGGCGCGCCTCACGGAGCACAACTTCGAGCTGGCGCGGATCGCGGTCCCAGCGCGCGGCGAATTCGAGGGCCTCGGCCCGAGGCACGATGTCGGCGAGCGAAACGATGGCGCCTTCGGCCTTGCTGACCACCTTCTGGGTCACGACCAGGACGTCATCGTCTCTGAGCGGCAGGATGCCGGGCGTCCGGTCCATGGCAGTCAGCAGGATCGCGGCGAGGTCGTCGCCCGGGACGACCTCCGGGATCCCGAGGAGCCCGGTCACCGTGAGCGACGGCCCGGGCACGACCGGCCGGACGGGGTTCGGGTCAGGCGGCATCGGTCGATCCTGCCCGGGCGTGGGTCGGAACGGCGTCCGCCATCGCGTCCGTCTCGAGGAGGTCCTCGGCGGTGTCCAGGTCCAGCGTGAGCGGACCGCCCAACTCCAGCCAGCGGGCTCCGACGGCCAGGGCCGCGGCGCGGTGGGCCCCGAGGCTTTCCTCCCCGAAAGCTGGTTCGATGACGTCCGGCGGCGAGGTCAGCATCGCGTTCGTTCCGACGCCGTGGCGGTCGGGCACGACGGCGACGACCGGACTCGACGGGTTGTCGGCGAACGACGCACGAACTGCGTTGAGCATGTCATCGAGCGCCCGGGCATCGATGGCCTGGAGATCGATCGGCACGACCAGCGTGGCGGTGGCCCCGACGTCGAGGGCAACGCCGCGTGCCTCGTGCAGGGCCGCGTTCAGGCCCGGAAGTCGCTGGACCAGGGTTCTTGCCCCGAACGATTCGGCGAGACGTGCCGCGGCAGGATCGGCGGTCACCAGGACCGTTCCCGTGAGGCCGTCGGCGTCCCGGGTCGCGCTGAGTGTCCGCGATGCCATCGCGATGACCAGCGCCAGGCGCTCCTCGGGGTCCAGGCTCGCGGCCAGTCGCGTTTTCGCGGTGGCCAGGCCGCGGAGGGGCACGATCGCCCAGGTTCGGCTCAGGTCAATTCCGGCGGTCACAGTGCGACTCTAGGGGCGGCCGACGACGGACGGCGCGAGCGCCTCCAGGACGCTGCCGGCGACCCGGGCACGAGCCGCGTCGTCACGCATGATCGTATCGGTCACGAGAACCTCGAGACCCAGGCCGCGCACGGCCGGGGCGAGGGCCTCGTCTGCGCTGTCCATCACGAACAGATCGATCCAGTCCGCGTACATCCGGGCCACGCCGAGGGCGGTTGGCTCGCCACCGAGCGAGGCGATGATCCGAGCCGCGGGACCCTTGAGTGCTCGACCGGCCACGATCCCAGACATGGCGGCCACTCGAACGCCGCGGGTTCGGGCGGCATCGATCGCCGCCCTGATCCCGGCCACGCCGAGAATCGGAGCGACCGACAGGTACGGGTTCGAGGGTGCGACGACGATCGCGTCCGCGTTCGCGAGTGCGGCCAGGACCTCGGGCGTGGCGGACGCCGAATCGATTCCCTCGTAGCGGAGTTCGCGGACTTCCGGGACCTGATGCCGTCCGACGAAGTAGGTCTGGAAGTCCAGCCAGCCCTCGTCCGTTCGAATCATCGTCCGCACCGGCTCGTCCGTCATCGGCAGGATGTGGACGGGAACGCCGAGCGAGGCCTGCAGGTGCGCTCCAACCTCGGTCAGGCGCTCGCCGTCGCGCAGTCGACGGGCCCGAACCACGTGCGTGGCCAGGTCGCGATCCCCGAGCCGGAACCAGGTCTCCTCGCCGTAACGCTCGAGCATCTCGGATGCCGCGAAGGTCTCTCCGGCGATACCCCAGCCCCAGTCCCGGTTGTCGATCCCGGCCAGCGTGTACATCACGGTGTCGTGGTCCGGGCACACCAGCAGCCCGTGTCGTTCGAGGTCGTCGGCGGTATTGACGACCACCGTCAGGTTGCGCCCGAGGTGGGCCTGCAGGCCGTGTGCCAGTTTCGCCCCGCCGACGCCGCCCGCCAGCTCGACGATCCGCAGCACTCCGAGGTCAGCCATCGCTCAGCATCGCGCGTACTTCGCCGATCCGCTCGATCGTTTCCAGGTCAAACGGGCCCGGCAGCCGCGCAATCACTGTCGTGAAGCCGAGGTCGAGGTAGGGACGAATCCCAGCCGCGACCGCAACCGGTGAGCCGATGAGGTGCGGGACCGCCCCGGCATTCGGTACCCCGTTGCTACGGATGAGGGTGGTCCATGCGCGCTCGGCGTCAGCGGCGCGGCTTCGGATCAGGATCGGGAAACTGACGGTCAGCTCGATCTCGGCGCGGTCCCGTCCGACCGCCGTGCAGTGCGCGTCCAGATTGGCCAGCTTGGTCCGGACCTCGTCAAGGGTGCCGGACGTGTTCCAGGCGTCGCCACGGAGGGCCAGCGTTCGAAGGGTCTTCTTTGGACCCGAGCCGCCGATGAGGATGGGCAGATGCGCCTGCACGGGTCGCGGCTCGCAGAGCGCGTCCTCGAACCGGTAGAAGCGCCCTTCGTGGGTCACCCGCTCGCCGTCGAGGAGGCGGCGCAGCAGCATCACCGCTTCATCGAGCCGATCCAGGCGCTCGCCGAACCCGGCGCCAAAGTCGATTCCAAAGGCATCATGCTCCCGCTCGAACCAGGCTCCGCCAATGCCCAGGACCGCGCGGCCACCGGACACCTGATCGAGGGTGGTCGCGAGCTTCGCCGTGAGGCCGGGATTGCGGAACGTATTGGCTCCGACCATCAACCCGAGGCGGATTCGTCGGGTGATCGGACCGAGGGCGCCGAGGGCCATCCAACCTTCCAGGATCGGTTGGTCGATTGGGCCGAAGATCGCGAGCAGGTGATCCCAGGTCCAGACCGAGTCCCAGCCGGCCGCTTCGGCCGCCAAGGCGGCGTCCCGGAAGGCTGGCCAATCCGTGTGCTGCGACCAGAGCTGCGCTCCGAACTCGAGGGGACGGTCGCCTGATGCGCCCCGACCACCGCGCGACTCCGCCGCCGCTGCCGCCGCCGCCGATTCGTTGCTCACGGGTCCCCGAGGTGGTCGTGGGCCGCGGTGATCCGGATACGGAACGAGATCCTGGCCTGGGTGCGGAACAGGGCGATCGTGCCGGGGCGTGCGTCGTCGTACCGGACGGCGAGCTCGCAGATGTCGTTGCGGGCCGTTTCAAGATCGTCGACGACCGTTTCGACCACACCGGTCAGGCCCACCCAGCGCATCGCGTCGCCACCGTCCAGGACGGCCAGGGAGACGCGGCCATCGCGCTGGAGGTCCGCCGGCCAGCGTCGTGGATACCGGCTGTTGAGCAGAATCCTGCCGTCCGGTTCGAGTCGATACCAGGCGATGGCCTGATGCGGATTGCAATCCAGCCCGGTCGTGCCGATAGATGCGACGTGCGGCTCGTCGAGGAATGCGCGGATGTGGTCTGGTAGCGGGATTGCCGGGGGGAGGGCTGTTGTCATCCCCGGATGGTAGTGCGAATGCTCGTTTGGACGGCGGGGCGTGTCGTCAGCGCAGGCGTTCGCCCGCCTCGATCGGGCGGTCCAGGCGGTTCTCGGGCGGCGCCAGCGGGCAGGACCACTTCGGATCGAACGCACAGGACGGGTGGTAGGAAAAGTTGAAGTCGATCGTCAGGCCGTCACCGCCGATCTCGCCTCCGAGATCGGCGCTCTTGGCCGTGTCGAGGAGGTATCGGCCTGCCCCATACGTCACGCCGCCGTTCGTGGTGTCCCGGAATGGGAGGAACAGCCCGCCCGCATAGCCGGCCATCCAGAAGAGCCCGAGGATTCGCGGGCCCGGGTCGAACGGTATTTCGACCTTGCCGATGCGCTTGAACGAGAGCGCGTCGCCGATGCTGATCGGAAAGTCAACGAGCAGGCCGCCGTGGCTCTCCTCGGCCGCGCTCACCTGGACCTCGAATCGGAGGGCAGGATCGTAGGGCCAATAGCGGCCCATGAACGCCGGGCGGTCGGCGGCAGGAACGGGCGACTGCGGGTGCGTCCGGAAGAGGTTGTCGCGAACGGCGCGCCAGTGCCCCCAGGCAGCGCGGGGATCTCCGGACGCCATCTCGCGGACCGAGGCGTAGAGATCCGCGACGCGTCGACGCCAATCCGCCAATGACAGGTGATCCGTTGCCTCCACCGCATCCGGATCGTCGCCGGGGCTCGAACCGCCGAGGGGGCTCGCGCCGCCGGAGGCGCTGCCGGCGGCGCTCAACGACGCCTTCGTCCTGAGCGGAGCAGCAGCATGCCACCGAACAGGATGAGAACGAGCGGCCAGAGGTCGCCGACGGGGATATCCGGCAGGTCGAGCTGAAGGGTGATCCTGGCGAACAGCCAGAGGCCCACGCCAAGGAGGATCAATCCCCAGACCCGGCCGGCCCGGTCGGCCATGTCGGCCAGGCCGCCGCCGCCGCCTCGGTCGCGTGGTGGCGCGTTCCCCGGCTGGCTACCAGGCTCCGGTTGGGTCGAGTCAGCCGGCGCGGCGGGGTCGGTCATCGGGATCCTCCCTCGTTGAATCGTCGCCCGATCATGCTAGTCCAGGGGGTCGGACCGAAGGACGCGCATACAATCTCGTTCGGCACGGGTTGGTTCGGCGCAGGCGACGCCGACTCGAGGCCGCATCTTGAGGAGCGTGCGTGACGGAGCAGGCAGAGATCGGCGTATTCGGCGGGTCCGGCTTCTACTCGTTGCTTGACGACGTCCGCGAGATCAAGGTGGATACCCCCTACGGACCGCCATCGGACAGCTTCTTTCTGGCCGGCGTCGGGGACCGGAGGGTCGCCTTTCTCCCGCGCCATGGTCGCCGCCACACCATCCCGCCGCACCGGATCAACTACCGCGCCAATGTCTGGGCGATGCGTTCACTCGGGGTCAAGGCGGTCATTTCGCCCTGCGCGGCCGGTTCGCTGGCGCTCAACGTGAAGCCCGGCGACTTCGTGGTCTGCGACCAGTTCGTCGACCGGACCAGCGGTCAGCGGCCGCACACGTTCTACGACGGCCCGATCGTGACCCACCTGTCGTCCGCCGCGACGTACGACCCGACCCTCCGCCAGCTGGCCATCGACACGATCCGCGACCACGGGATCGAGGTCCACGAGCGGGGCACGGTCGTCGTCATCGAAGGGCCGCGCTTCTCGACGAAGTCGGAATCGAAGTGGTTCTCCGATGCCGGCTGGGAGGTCATCAACATGACCCAGTACCCCGAAGCCTGGCTGTGCCGAGAGCTCGGGATGGCGGTCGTCAACATCGCCCTGATCACCGACTACGACGCCGGTGTCCACGAGGGCACGGCTGCCGTGGACGCGATGAGCGTGCTGGAGGTCTTCGCCCAGAACGCCGAGCGTATTCAGGGCGTCGTACTCGATCTCATCGGCCGATTTCCTGCGGACCTGGATGCGCTGGGAGCGCGCGGAGCGCTTGGCCCGACCCGGGGCGACGGCCATGCGATCAGTACCGAGGACATTCGCCTCTTCGAGACCGGGCTCTAGGTCGTCAACATGGCGGATCCGGCGGCCGCGGGTTCCAGCACGGCGCGGATCGGTGTCTCGCTGGGCCCGATCGGGGTCGACATTGCCTGGTGGCTGGAGAGCGCGCGCCGCCTTGATGACGCCGGATACGCGGGCGTGTGGTGCTGGGACCACTTCGTCGGCAAGGGCGATCGCACCAAGCCAGTGCTCGAGCAGTGGACGACACTCGCTGCAGCCGCGGCCGTGACCCATCGAATCGGCATCGGCTCCTTCGTCACCAATGTGATGAACCGGCATCCGGCGGTGTTGGCGCGAATGGTCGGCAACGTCCAGGCCATCAGCGGTGGGCGGCTCAGCCTGGGGATCGGCATCGGCGGGCACCCCAGGGAGCACGCGGCGTATGGGATCGGTTTTCCGGGCGCTCCTGAACGCGCGGCGCGGCTCGTCGAGGCAGTCGCCGTGATCCGGGCGTTGTGGGGCGGAGGGCCAGTGACGCGTCCGAGCCAGTTCTACCCACTCGAGGACGCCTTTGCCCATCCGATCCCCGAGCCCTTGCCGACCATCATCGTCGGTGGCGAGACCGTCACCGGGGCTCGGCTGGCGGCGCGGATCGGCGATGGCTGGACGGCGTTTGACCGGACGTTCGAGCGGGACCTGCCCCGCTACCTGGACTCACTCGCGGCGGCCGGCAAGTCGCGCAGGGATCAGCGCGTGATCGTCGCCTTCGAGGCCGGACGGAGTGGGGAGGACGCCCTCCGCGATAGCCCGTGGGTCACGCGACCGGACGAGGAGCTCGCCCGCTGGCGAGCCGCCGGTGCCGATGACGTCATCGTGACGGCTCGGACGACTGCGGATGTAGATCGGCTGGTGGGTGCGGCCGCGGGTTGAGCCTCGCTCGCAGGTCCGTCGGCACCGTTCGTGGCACCATCGAACGGCGCATGACCCCCACCCAGCTCTCGAATACCGCACCGACGCACGGTTGTGTCCGATGTGGACGCCCGGTCGGGCTCGAAGTCGCGCTCTGCGAGGACTGCAATCCGCTTGGCCTCAAGCAACCGGCGAGCACGCAGGTCCATGCCATCGCGGCGGGCGGGATCGTGCTGTTCGTGCTCTTTCTGGCCGTCGTGGGCCGGCTTGCCCTTGCCGGGATCGGCCCCTTTTCCGGCGAGGTCCGGGGCGTGAAAGTCGCCACCGGCGGCCTCGAAGTGACCGTCGCGGTGACGAATGCCGGCTCAACCGCGTCGGCGACCACGTGTCGGGTGATGGAAGCATCGCGGCCCGTGGGCGGACCCGGCCAACTCCTCCAGACGCCCAACATCCAGCCCGGTCAGACGCTTGAGTTCTCGGCCCCCGTGTCCGTCTTCGGCAACCAGTTGCAGGAGCTGGCCGTCGACTGCCAGTCTCCATCTCGGTGAACGACCGGAGCCGGTACGAAACTGAACTCGCCGTGGCTCTGGATCTCGCCGCCCGCGCCGGCGACCTCCAGATGGACCTCTACGAGCGCCTCGAACAGATCGACTACAAGTCGGCCCACGACGTCGTCACCGAAGCGGATCACCTTTCGGAGGCACTGATCCTGGACGGGATCCGGGCCGCCTTTCCCGGGGATGCGCTGATGGCCGAGGAAACGGGCGCACACGCCGCCGCCGCCGGGCAGTCGGCCGCTTCCGGGATCGGCCGTGCCTGGGTGGTGGATCCGCTTGATGGAACGATCAACTACGCCAATGGCATCCCGATGTTCTGCGTGTCGATCGCCCTCGCCGTCGACGGCATCTCGGTCGTCGGCGTTGTCCGGGATCCGGCCCGGAGCGAATCCTTCGCCGCGACCCTGGACGGACCAGCGACCCTCAATGGCCACAGCGTCCGCGCTTCGACCAAGGAGCGCATCAGTGACTTCGTCGTCTCGATGACCCCGGACAGCCGCAAGGTCGGCGGTCGCACCAGGGACATTCGGAAGTCCATCCGCGTGGCGCGTTCCATGGGCTCCGCAGCCCTCGGCCTCGCGTACGTCGCCAACGGACGCTTCGATGCCTTCGTCCAGCTGGGCGGCCTCTCGGCCTGGGATGTTGCCGCGGCCGGGCTGATCGCGACGCGCGCCGGAGCGACGGTCACGAACATGGAGGGCGGTCCCTGGTTCAACATCGCCGCGCCCTCGAAGTCCGTCGGCGTCTTCGGCGCTCCGCCGGCCCACCACGCCGAGCTGCTGCGAAAGATCAGCGGCGACGGACCCGGCTCAGACTGACTCCGTCCAGGCTCCGCAACCGGGCCCAGCCCTGGCTATCCCTCCGTGCGCCACCGATGCGGCCGTCCGCGCAAGCTCGCAAGTCCCCACCGATCGCAGAAGACCTCCCACGTTGCCCGGGGAGCGCCACCCCAGCGGAGCTCTTCGGCCGACGTCTGCGGGATCGGCACGCCGTCCTCGATGGAACGGAGCCGAGCAAGAGATCGATACAGGAGCGCCTGATCCCAGTGCTCGCGCAGGGTGGTGGCCAGGATCGGCCCGCCCCGCAGCCGCGCGACGTCCCATTCGAATGCCCTCGCGGGGATGTCCTCCAGGTGCGGGTACCTCGCGAGGACCGCGGCGGCTGACTTCGCGCCCCAGCCGGTCAGGCCGGGGAACCCGTCCGAGCTGTCGCCGACGAGCGCGAGCCAGTCGGGGATCGAGGTCGGGGCAACGCCCCATTTCTCCCACACCCCGGCCTCGTCATAGGTAATGCGGCGGCGCCGATCCAGGAGCACGACTCGCTCGCCCTCGACCAGCTGGGCCATGGCCTTGTCCGGCGTACAGATGAAGAGCCGCGCGACCGCCGGGTCCGCCGCGAATCGCCGGCAGGCGGCGCCGATCGCATCGTCCGCCTCGAACTCGACCATCGGCCAGAGCACCAGGCCAAGTGCCTCGATCGCCTGTTCCGCGATCGGGAACTGCACCAGCAACTCGGGCGGCATGCCCGCCGACGATTTGTAGCCCGGATAGAGGTCGTTGCGGAAGGACTCGATGACCTGGTCCGTGGCGCACCCCACGTGCGTGGCACCTTCGTCGCGCAGCAGATAGCAGAGTTGGTCCACCAGCCCGGAAACGCCCGAGAGCTCAAGCTCGTTCAGGCCGAGGACGGGCGGCCGCGGCGCAAAGTGCGCGCGGAACAACTCGTACGTGGCGTCGACGAGATGGATCTGCACCCGTCAGCCGCGCTCGGCCGGGTCCATCTCGGCGGGACATCCAAGGCGCCGCGCCACGGTCACGCCGGGCTCGATGCATCAGAGCGAACGAGCACCACGCCGGCGGCTCGCAGCTCATCCAGTGCTCGTTCGCCGTCGCCCGGGGCGAGGTTGACGGCGGCGATTCCGTCGAGGAGGACCGTCGTCGCGTACCCGAGTCGAACGGCGTCGAGGGCCGTGGCCTTGACGCAATAGTCGGTCGCCAGGCCGCAGACCATGACCCGCTCGATCGACCGAACACGGAGCAGCGCGTCGAGTTCCGTCCGGATCTCCGCGCCGGACGTTGGATCGCGCATCGTGAAGCCCGAGTAGCCGTCCTCGCCGTTGGCGCCCTTATGAACGCTCGGTCCGAGGACGTCCAGGGCGGGATGGAACGCCGAGCCCCACGCATCTCCGACACAGTGAACCGGCCAGATCCCGCCGTCCTGCGCGAAGTGGGGCGTGTGATCCGGGTGCCAGTCCTGGGTGTACGCCACGAACGCCCCGGCCCGGATCGCGGCCCAGGCCGCCGGGTTGACGATCGGAATGGTTGCCTCGCCGCCGGCGACGCTCAACGACCCCTTCGGATCGGCGAAATCGTTCTGCACGTCCACGACGACGAGGGCTGTTCGCGGGTCGAATCGGTGCATGCGGCGACGCTAGCACAGGGCATCGACGCGACGTTCGTCACCCTCCCGCAATGCGGCGGCAACCCGTTCGTGCCGGGGCGCCCGAGAGCGGCATGGGCTACCCTTTCGGGCGCATGTACATCGATGAGTTCAAGCATCAACTGCCGGACCTCGACAGCACCGAAACCACCGAGTGGATCGAATCGCTCGATCAGGTGGTCAAGGAAGAAGGCGAGACGCGAGCACGCTTCCTGCTGTTCAAGCTCCTCAAGCGGGCGCGCCAGCTGCAGGTCGGCCTGCCGCCGCTCACGAACACCCGCTACATCAACACGATCAGCCCCGAGCAGGAGCCGTTCTTCCCCGGCGACGAGGGGCTTGAGCGTCGTATTCGCCGGCTGATCCGCTGGAACGCCGTGGTCATGGTCCTCCGGGCCAACTCGAAGTTTGCCGGCATCGGCGGCCACCTCGCGACCTACGCCTCCGCGGCCACGCTGTATGAAGTCGGGTTCAACCACTTTTTTCGGGGCAAGGACGGCGAGGGCAGCGGCGACCAGATCTTCTACCAGGGTCACGCGGCGCCCGGGATCTACGCGCGGGCCTACCTCGAAGGCCGGATCAGCGAAGCGCAGCTGGACCACTTCCGCCGCGAGACGCCGCCCCAGGACGGACTGTCGTCCTACCCGCACCCCCGCCTCATGCCGGACTTCTGGGAATTCCCGACCGTCTCCATGGGCATCGGGCCGATCAGCGCGATCTACCAGGCTCGCTTCAACCGCTACCTCGAGAACCGGGGCCTGTTCGACACCTCGAAATCCCGCGTCTGGGCATTCCTCGGCGACGGCGAGACCGATGAGCCCGAGGCTCTCGGCGCATTGGATCTCGCGGCGCGCGAGGGTCTCGACAACCTCACCTTCGTCGTGAACTGCAACCTGCAGCGCCTCGACGGCCCGGTTCGCGGCAACGGCAAGATCATCCAGGAGCTCGAGGCGGTCTTCCGCGGCTCCGGCTGGAACGTGATCAAGGTCGTCTGGGGTCGAGAATGGGATGACCTCCTCGCGCGCGACGTGGACGGCGCGCTGGTCGAGAAGATGAATACCACCGTGGATGGCGAGTTCCAGAAGTACTCGGTCGCGGGGGGCGCCTACATCCGGGAGCACTTCTTCGGACCGGACCCGAGGCTCGGCAAGCTCGTTGATCACCTGAGCGACGATGACCTGGCCAAGCTGCGGCGCGGGGGCCACGACTATCACAAGGTCTACGCGGCGTACAAGGCGGCAACCGAGCATCGCGGCGTGCCGACGGTGATCCTGGCCAAGACGGTCAAGGGCTGGACGCTCGGACCCGGCGTCGAGGCCCGGAACATCACCCATCAGGCCAAGAAGTTGTCCGAGGCGGAGCTCAGGACCTTCCGCGATCGCCTCGAGCTTCCCATCCCGGACAGTCAGATCAAGGACGCCCCGTACTACCACCCGGGCCCCGATTCCGAAGAGGTCGAGTACCTCCACGAACGACGCCGGGCCCTCGGCGGGGATCTTCCCAAACGGGTCGTTCGGTCCGCGCCGCTGCCTGCACCGAAGCCGACCTTCGACGCCGAATTCGCCGCCGGCAGCCCGACGGCTGTGTCGACGACGATGGTCTTCGCGCGCCTGTTGCGCAACCTCATTCGAGACCCGGACCTCGGCCCACGGATCGTCCCGATCATCCCCGACGAGGCACGAACGTTCGGCCTGGATCCGCTCTTCAACGAGGTCGGGATCTATGCCGCCGGCGGACAGCGCTACGACCCGGTCGACTCCGAGCTCGTCATGAAATACCGAGAGGCCAACGACGGGCAGGTCCTCGAAGAGGGGATCACCGAGGCCGGCTCGATGGCCAGCTTCACGGCCGCCGCAACGTCCTATGCGACCCACGGCCATCCGACGATCCCGTTCTACATCTTCTACTCGATGTTCGGCTTCCAGCGGACGGGCGATCAGATCTGGGCGCTCGGTGACGCTCGGGGTCGCGGCTTCCTGATGGGAGCGACCGCCGGTCGGACGACCCTCGCCGGCGAGGGCCTGCAGCACAACGACGGGCACAGTCATGTTCTCGCCTCGACGGTGCCGAACGTTCGCCAGTACGACCCGGCGTTTGCCTATGAGTTGGCGGCCATCGTTCGCGACGGCATCGAGCGGATGTACGGGCAGGGCGAGGACGTCTTCTACTACATCACGCTCTACAACGACAACTACGCGCAGGCGCCGAAGCCCGATGGCATCGACGAGGGCCTGCTCCGCGGCATCTACCGGTTCGCCGCGGCGCCGAAGGTCAAGCGCGGGGCCAAGAAGGTTCGTTTGGTCGGCTCCGGTGCGATCCTCCAGACCGTGATTGCGGCGCAGGCTCTGCTTGCCGAGAAGTTCGGCGTCGCGGCCGAGGTCTTCTCCGCGCCGTCGTTCCCACTGCTTCGACGCGAGGCCCTTGATGTGGATCGCTGGAACCGTCTCCACCCGGCAGCGCAGCCCCGCATCCCGTACGTCGCCAAGGTCCTCGGCCCAGAGGGCGGTCCGATCGTCGCCGCGTCCGACTGGATGGCCACGATCCCGCAGGGCGTTGAGCCCTGGGTGGCGGCGACGTTCGTGACGCTCGGTACGGACGGCTTCGGGCGCAGTGACACTCGGGAAGCACTGCGGTCCTACTTCGAGATCGATGCGCCCCACGTGGCCGCCGCGGCGATGTCCGCACTGGCCCGCGACGGCGCCATTACGGGCGAGGAGGCCGCTGCCGCGATCGCCGAGCTCGGCATCGATCCGAACAAGGCGGACCCGCGCGCGAGCTGAGGAAGCGCTCGAATCGAAGGCGTCCGCCCACCGGCTGACCGCGATCCATCGGCGTGGTAAGGCACCCTGTCGTGCAATGACAAGGGCGCTTGCACAATTCTGAGTGCTTGGCTAGGATTTCACCGCGCCGAGCCCGCTCCTGAGCCTGGGAAGGCGCCGAACCCTGGGAGCTTCAACGTTGGATTTCGGCGCATTGATCAGCGGCGCGCTCATCGGCCTCCGCGAAGGCGTCGAGGCCGCGCTCATCGTGGCCATCGTCCTCGCGTACCTCACCCGGACGGGGAACGGCCATCACGCCGGCAAGGTCTGGTTCGGCACGGTGGCTGCCATCGCCGTCAGCGTTTTCATCGGCGGTGCGCTGTTCCTGACGGTTGGTGCGCTCGAGGAGCCGTACGAGCAGATCTTCGAAGGCTCCACCATGCTGCTCGCCGCGGTCGTCGTCACCTGGATGCTCTTCTGGATGCGCCGGCAGGCGGCGAATCTCAAGGGCGAGCTGCAGGCAGCCGTGGACCGGACGCTTGGCGATGGAACGGCCATCGGCCTCGCCGTCCTGGCCTTCACCGCGGTCATCCGTGAAGGCGTCGAGACTGCCCTCTTCCTCGCCGGCCAGGCGACATCCCTGACCGCGTCGGCCGGCAGCGTGGCCGCAGGGGCCGTCCTCGGGCTCGGTGTCGCCGCCCTTATCGGCTGGGGTTTCTACCGAGGCAGTCGCGCGGTGGACCTGCGCAAGTTCTTCCGCTGGACCGGGATTGCCCTCGTGTTCATCGCGGCCGGCCTGCTGTCGCACGCGATCCATGAGTTCATCGAGGTCGCCGAGATTGCCGGCGTCGCCCTGATCGGGACGCAACAGGCCTTCGACATCAGCGCAGTACTACCGCATGACGACGGGATAGGCCAGTTCCTCCGGGCGATCTTCGGATACAGCGCATCTCCAGAGGTCCTGACGCTCGTCGTGCACGTCGGCTATGTGGTCGGCATCCTGTGGCTGTACCTGCGCCCGATGCAGCCGCCCGTCCGGCCAGTTGCGCCATCGTCGGCCCAGGCCTGACCGCCGCTCAGCGCGAGGCGGCGATGAGCCTCGAGATGGTGCCGTCCAGATTCGCCGCGAACAGCTCTCCGTCGGCGTCCTCGCCGAAGGCCGCGATCCCGGCGCCGACCGTCCCGACCCTGACCGGTTCCACCGGTCCGTCGCCGGTCGCCGCGATCGCCCACAGCCGACCCGAGCAGTAGTCGGCAAAGACGTACCCGCCTCTGAGGAGCGGCTGTCGCGAACCCCGATAGACCGCGCCGCCGATGATCGTGCAACCCAGATCGTGGCCGTACTCTGTCACCGGAAGCGTCAGCCCAGCTGTCGAGCAGCCGCGAGCGGGCGCGAAGCAGTGGGCGCCTTCCATCACGTTCCATCCGAAGTTCAGGCCCCTGGCGCCGGCCCTTGCCACGTCGATTTCCTCCCAGTCTCCCTGGCCGACGTCGCCGATCCAGAGGTCGCCGGTGGCGCGGTCGAAGGCGATTCGCCATGGGTTGCGCAGTCCGGTCAGCCAGATTTCAGGCCGCGCGCCGGACTGGCCCACGAACGGGTTGTCCGGGGGGATCGTGTAGGGCGCCGGCCCGTTCACACTGGCGCCCACATCGAGGCGCAGGACCTTGCCGAGAAGCGTGTCCAGGCGCTGGCCGTTGCCGAGCGGATCACCGCCGCTGCCACCATCGCCGAGCGACAAATAGAGCATCCCCTCCGGCCCGAACGCCAGCGCGCCGCCGTTGTGGTTCCTGAATGGCTGGTCGACCGCGATGATCGAGGTCTCGGTATCGGGATCGAGCCGGTCGGGATCCGTCGCGGAGATCCGGTACGAGGCGATGACGGTGTCCCCGTCCAGGTCGGTGTAATTCACGAACACGCGCGGATCCGCCGGAAAGGCGGGATGGACCGCGATTCCCAACAGGCCCTGCTCGCCGCCGGTCGACACGAGGTGTCGAAGATCGAGCAGCGGATGCGCAACCACGGTCTCGCCGTTCAGGATCCAGATCCGACCGTCCTTGGCACCAACGAAGAGTCGTCCGGACCCGTCGTCGGGCGCGGCGAATGCGAGTGGCCCTCCGGCCACGGTGGCGACCGGTTCCAGGGTCACCGAGACCGCTTCCGGATCGAAGATCGGGGCCGCTGTTGGGCTCGGCGTTGGGGGTGGCGTCGCGGCGATCTGGTCCGTGGGGGCAGGCGAATCGGACGCTGACGCACTCGCTAGCGCCGGCGACACGGACGGTGCCGGGGATGCCGGCCCAGCGCAGGCGACCAGCACCAGGAGCGCCGCAACCGATGCCGTCAGGGGTCCGAACGGATGCATGCGGGCAGCCGAACGTCGATTCACCGTTCGAACGCTGCTTCGTCGCCACCCACCAACGCGGACATCTCCGCGGCCAGTTCCGCGGCGTGGCCGGACTCATCGTGGCGAAAGAACACGAAGGCCGGATGTCCGGCCTCGAGAAACGGCTGGATCCGGGCGGCCCAGGCGATCAGTTCCGCCTTCGAGTAGTCGTGCCGGCGCAGGCGGAGGTAGAGCCCGGTCCCCGTGACCCGGATGTCGGGTGGAGCCTCGGCGTCCGGAGGCTCGGTGGTGCACAGGACGGCGCCCGCCTCCCGGACCGCGGCGAAGGTCTCATCCACGTGCCAGGACGGGTGGATGAACTCCATCACCAGGGGCAGCGTTCTGGGCCAGGCGGCCAGCAGCCGGCCCACGGCCGCGTCGGAACTTCCGTCGGGCCGGCGATGGACGTTCTCCGGCAGGCGAAACAGCACCGCGCCGAGCCGGTCACCGAAGCCGTCGAGCCGCTCAGTCAGCCAGGCGACGCTCTCCTCGGGCGTCGTCATGATGGCGCGCATCGTGGCGCCGCGCTGTGCCTTGACGACAAACCGGAAGGTCGTCGGGACCGCGGCGCACCACGCCTCGATGCGGGCCGTGGTCGGACGCTGGTAGAAGGTGTTGTTCAGTTCCACCGTCGCGAGCCGGGATGCGAAGAAGTTGAGCCGACCGGCATGCGGAAGACCGGCCGGGTAGAACCGCGGCGCCCAGCCCTGATAGGCAAACCCCGACGTTCCGGCGAGCAGGCGGCCGGCAGGGCCGCCGAGGCCGCGAATCAGGTTCGTGTGCTTGACTCCAGAGCAGGTTTGTCCGCGCCCGGGACGCTCGCACTGCCTGTGGCAGGCGTCTCCATATGGCCGCTCTCGACGCCGTGGTCGCAGGGAGCGGCCGAGTCGCACAGCCGCGAGGCTATCGCACTCATCGCGCGCCCGACGATCGCCATGTCGCGGTCGTCAATGGCCTCGTAGAAGTGATCGCGGATGCCGGCGAGGTGCGTCGGCGCGGCGGCGCGCAGGCGCGCAAGGCCGTTCTCCGTCAGCGACGCTTCCGCACCGCGGGCGTCGTTGGAGCAACTCGTCCGCTCAACAAGGCCGTCGTCGACGAGCCGGTCGATGAGGCGCGTCACGCCGCTCTTGGAGAGAAGCAACGAATCAGCTAGCCGGCCCATGCGCAAGCGGTGACTGTGCGCCTCGGCAAGATGGAGAAGTGTCTCGTACTCCTGCAGCGAGAGCGCGTGTTGGCTGCGCAGATCCTCGTCCAGCCGGCGGGCCAGGCGCGCATGGGCGTGCAGGAAGGATCGCCATGGACCCAGGTCCATGTCGCGGGCGAGTGGTGAAGCGGCACGCTCTGTCACCGCGACATCCTACCCCGGGAATCGTTGCGCGGCCAACGAAACCCGCCCCCCGCTGACCCGGTCCATGGTCACGGGAGCGAGCCTGCAATGGTCGGGTCATGCGCGGCGCGCACGCGACGCCTCGTCGCCCGCTAGGATCGGCGGAGTGACCACCCTCGACATCGACGCTCTGCGATCGCGCTTTCCAGCCCTGTCTCGGATGCACGACGGGCAGCCGTACATCTACTTCGATGGCCCCGGCGGGACCCAGGTCCCGGCCTCCGTGATCGAGGCCGTGGCGCGCTATTACGATTCCTCCAACGCCAACAACGGCGGGACGTTTGCCACATCGGAGATCTCGGACGCCCTGGTCGCTGAGGCGCACGGCGCCATCGCCGACCTGCTCGGCGTGACGGCCGAGGAGGTCGTGCTCGGCGCCAACATGACCACCTTGACCTTCCACCTGAGCCGCTCGATCGCGGCGGCCTTCGGTCCCGGCGACGAAATCGTGGTCACCGGGCTCGATCATGCGGCCAACGTGGACCCGTGGATTGCCGTGGCCAAGGATCGCGACCTCGTCATCCGCTGGTGGGAACCGCGGCTCGATGACTGCACCCTGCCCCTGGACGACCTCAAGTCGGTCCTCTCGACCCGGACCCGGCTCGTCGCCGCGGGCTGGGCCTCCAACGCCGTAGGTACGATCAATCCCGTCGCCGAGATCGTGGCGGCCGCGCATGCCGTCGGGGCGTGGGCGTACATCGACGCCGTCCATGCGGCGCCGCACGTCTCCATCGACGCACGCGCCGTCGATGCCGATTTCGTGGCCTGTTCGGTCTACAAGTTCTTCGGGCCGCACGTCGGCGCGGTCTACGGCCGGGCTTCCATCCTCGAGGCACTGGCCACCTACAAGGTGCGACCGGCACACTCGCGGTTCGAAACCGGGACCGGCAACTTCGAGGGCTACGCCGGCGCCCTGGCAGCGGTCAGGTACCTCGAGGACGTCGGGGTCATGGCGGGTGCCCCGGC
>JBKKBB010000002.1:0-4130 GCA_046714395.1 Candidatus Limnocylindrales bacterium
GACGCCTCGCGGGCGGTGGCACCGCTGCGGCGGCCGACGGACGCGATCATGGTCCAGACCGACGGCCTGACGCTGGACGAATCGGTCGATCGTGTCACCGCAGCGATCCGCGAACGGCTGACCGCACTCGCCGTTGGACCGTCCCCGGCGCGCATCCGGCCGGTGGCGCGCTCAAGCCGGACTCGCCGCCCGTCGGCGGGCTCGACGCCGATTGCCACGCGGATCACACCGCTGATCCACGTCGTGTCATTCCTGATGCGCCTGGCCACCTCGTTCTTTACCCGCGTGGAGATCGAGGGCGACCTCTCGGCAATTCCTCGCGCGGGGCCCGTGCTGGTGGCGGCGAACCACGCCTCGAATGCCGATCCCGTCCTGATCGGGGGATTCCTGAATACGCGACTGGGACGGCCGCTCAATTGGATGGGCAAGCGCGAGGTGTTCGAGTGGCCGATCCTCTCGTGGTTGGCCCGCCATGGCGGCGTCCACCCGGTGGATCGCGGGACAGCCGATGTGGAGGCGTTCAAGACCGCGATGCGGATCCTCGGCGCGGGTCACATGCTCGCGGTGTTCCCGGAAGGCACCCGAAGTCCCGATGGCCGGATGCAGGGCGCCAAGGACGGCGTGGCCGTGCTGGCGGCACGCTCCGGTGCGATGATCGTGCCGATCGGGCTCGGCGACGCGGATCGCCTGTGGCCGCGAGGTCGGCGGTTTCCGCAGCGGACGCCCCGGGTCACCGTACGAATCGGAACGCCGTTCATGCTGGCAGATGCACTGGCCGCCGAGGCGGCCCTGGCACCCGCGCCCGAAACGACCGCTCCGTCCGATCCATCGGCGTCGGTCGCCTCGCGCCGGCGCTCGAATGCGGCCGGGACGGGCCTGATCATGCGCCGGATCGCGGCCCTCCTGCCGGTCCGTCAGCGCGGCGTCTACGGGGACGATCTGCCCGACTGACCGGCCAACCGGCGGGCCCATGCGATACTCGGGCTCGCATGGGAACTGTCACCGAGATCCGAATCGCGAAGCGGACCGGCTTCTGCTACGGCGTCCGCGAGGCCATCGACAAGGCCAAGGAGTCCAGCGCAGCCGGAAGGGCCACCCATACCCTCGGCCAGGTCGTCCACAA
The DNA here is from genome assembly GCA_046714395.1 of Candidatus Limnocylindrales bacterium. Classification (GTDB taxonomy): domain Bacteria; phylum Chloroflexota; class Limnocylindria; order Limnocylindrales; family CSP1-4; genus UBA5189. Next base: position 1,124 of record JBKKBB010000002.1, read on the forward strand.
CGAGGGCGTGGTCCGGGATCTTCAAGCACTCGGGATCCGCACGGTCGAATCGCTCGACGACGTCGTCCACGGCGCAGCGGTGGTCATCCGCGCACACGGCGTACGCCCCGAGGTCATGGAGCGGGCAACAGAGCGCGGCCTCGAGGTCATCGACGGGACGTGCACCTGGGTCATCCAGGAGCAGCGCGAGTTGAGCCGCCTGGTCGAGGAGGGCTACACGATCGTCCTGCTCGGGACACCCAGGCATCCCGAGGTCGTCGGTCTGCTCGGTTTTGCGCCCGATGCGATCGTCGTGGACGAGCAGGAAGACTGGGACCGGATCCCGGCCCGCAAGCGCATGGCCCTCATCTCCCAGAGCACGCAGCCGCCCTGGAAGTTCGAGCAACTGGCCGCGTTCATGGTTGGGCGGAGCCACGAACTGAAGATCATCAATACGGTCTGCCCGGTCACGATCCGGCGCCAGCAGGACACGCTCGAGTCGGCCCGCGAGGTGGACCTGATGGTGGTCGTCGGTGGCCGCTCGTCGGCCAACACGAAGGAGCTGACCAGGCTGTGCGGCATCGCCGGCACCCCGGCCATCCAGATCGAGTCGGTTCGCGACCTCGGCGATGCGACGCCGTTCAAGGGCCGCCGGATCGTGGGGGTCACGGGCGGCACGTCCACACCGATCGAGGATCTGCATGCGGTGGCACAGCGGATCCTCGAGATCGGCGGCACCGCCGCCGCACGGGCGAATGCTGCGCAGTTGGCCGACCTCGCGTTCGCCGCGGCTGCCCACCCGGCCGGGCGGACGACGTCCATTCCGACCGCCGGCGCGGGAGCCTGAGATGGCCGATCCCAACGCCCTGGTTCCGGTCGTCGCCATCGTTGGTCGGCCGAACGTCGGCAAGAGCACGCTGTTCAACCGGATCATCGGCGAGCGTACGGCCATCGTCGAGGACCACGCCCGGACGACCCGCGATCGGATGTATGGCGAGGCAGTCTGGAACGGGCGTCGCTTCATCGTCGTCGACACCGGCGGGCTGGAGATCGATCCGGACGACCCGATCGAGGCCAAGGTCCAGGTTCAGGCTCGCCTGGCAATCGACGAGGCCAACGTCATCGTGTTCGTGGTCGACGCCATCAGCGGCCTGACACCGGCCGATCAGGAGGCCTCGGAGCTCCTGCGCAAGGCGAAGGCACCGCTGTTCGTGGCGGTCAACAAGGCCGACAACCCGCGCCGCGAGCTCGACGCGGCTGAGTTCTGGGCGCTGGGCTGGGAGCACACCTATCCGATCGCCGCGAACCATGGCCGGGGCGTGGCGGACCTGCTCGATGAGATCGTCCTGGCGCTGCCGCCTGAGTCCGAGGCCGAGATCGCCCGCAAGATCCGGGTGGACCAGGCGGATGACTTCGCCAGGGAGGTGGCCGGCGGCACCCTCCGGCCGTACGTCGTGGGCGAGGACGGTGAAGAGGACGATTCAGGAGTGGATGCGGACGGGGAGAATCCCGAACTGTCCGAAGAGATCGCCGCGTCCGCCCGCTGGGACGCGATGATGGCGGCCACGAGCGACGACGCCCCGCCGGCGATCGCCTTCGTCGGCCGCCCCAACGTGGGCAAATCCAGCCTTCTCAATGCGCTCCTGGGCGAGGAGCGCACCATCGTGAGCGATACTCCCGGGACCACTCGGGACGCCATCGACACCCGCCTCGCGTGGGGCAGGACCGAAGTCGTCCTCATCGACACTGCGGGCATCCGCCGGCGCGGGAAAGTCGCCTCGGGTCCAGCCGCCGAGCGGTATTCGACCCTGCGCGCCCTGAAGGCCATCGCCCGGGCCGACGTAGCCGTGCTCCTGGTCGACGGGGTGGACGGTTTGACTGCGCAGGACGCCCACGTCGCCGGCTACGTGGTCGAAGAGGGCAAGGGTCTGGTCATCGCGATCAACAAGTGGGATGCCGTCGAGGACAAGACCGGCAAGACCTTCGAGACGTACGTGGAGTGGATCCGCAACGATGCGCCGTTCCTTGACTTCGCCCCGGTCGTCAGCATCTCGGCCAAGACCGGTCAGCGGGTGGGGCGCGTGCTGGAGCTCGCGGTCGATGTCTGGGCCGAGCGACGTCGGCGCGTCGGCACGGGCGAGCTGAACCGGCTCGTGACCGCGGCCGGCGAACGCCAGCAGCCGCCGATGGTCAAGGGCAAGCGCCCCAAGATCTTCTACGCGACCCAGGCGGCCGTCGCACCGCCGACGTTCGTGTTCTTCGCCCGCGAAGCCGGATCCGTGCATTTCAGCTATCAGCGCTACCTCGAGAATCGCCTGCGGGAGACCTTCGGGTTCCTGGGCACGCCGCTTCGGCTCGTGTTCCGCGAGCGGGCCGGCATTCGCATCGAGCGCAAGGCTCCCAAGCGGGGGAGCCGCGCCCGGGATGCACTGGCCCGCCGCCCGGGTGTTGGTGGTCCGGCCGGCAAGACGCCCGGAGCATCCGCGAGGGCGAACGGCGCGGCTGGGTCCGCCAGGCCGTTGAAGTCCGGTGCCGCGTCCTCGATCAAGCCGCGCAAGGCCGCCGGACCAAAGCGCTGAGCGTCCGAGACTGATCGAGGTGTCGCCGATGTCCCAGGCCGGCGTCGCGGTGATCGGGAGCGGGGCGTGGGGTACGACACTCGCGCTGCTCGTGGCGCGGTCCGAGCCGGTCACGCTGTTGTGCCACTCCGAGGGAACGGCCACCCGAATCAATGCCGATCGTCGCAATGAGGCCCGCCTCCCCGGCGTGGATATTCCGGGCAACATCCTCCCGTCGGCCGATGCCGCGGACCTGGCCGGGGCCGAACTGGTCATCGTCGCCGTTCCGTCGGCCCACCTTCGGACGACGATGGAGCGTGTCGGGCCCGCGATCCCGCCCGGCGCGGACGTACTGTCCGTGGTCAAGGGTCTGGAATCCGGGACGCTCCTGCGGATGAGCGAGGTGATCGCCGAAGCGGCCGGCATCGCGCCTGTCCGGATCGCCGCGCTGTCGGGCCCCAATCTGGCCC
>JBKKBB010000003.1:0-19473 GCA_046714395.1 Candidatus Limnocylindrales bacterium
CGGCCCGGAGCTCGCTGATGGGCAGGCGGAAGCGGTGCCCGATAGACCACAGGTGGCCACAGGTGTGCTCGATGGTCGGAGCGACAACCCGGGGAGGATCAGGATCGCCGCAAGGAGCGCGACGACCGTGACTGCCAGCGCCCCGGCACCCGCCGGGGTCGCGAGCATGGATCGGCGTTGCTGGCCATCGGGCCCTGGGGGTCGCGGTCGCTCCTCGTTCATGCGGGCTGTGACGCGGGCGGGACCCCGGTCGTTACGAGCCGACGTCGATCGGGGTCGGGGTCTGGAGCGTGAACTCGCCGGCCAGGGCGAGGCCCTCGGCGGCTGTGGCGACCCGTCCGCCGCCGTCGCGCTTGGCCGTGAAGCAGGCCCGGTCGGCGGCGAGGAGAACCGTATCCGCGCTCGCCCCGTCGATCGGGTAGGTCGCGACGCCGGCGGACGCGTCCACGTGGACGCCTTTGCGACGCATTTCGGACGTCGGCCCTGCCACCGCCGCGAAGGCCGTACGGATGCGTTCGGCCACTGGACCGACATGCCCGGCATCGGTCTTCGGCAGGATGGCGACGAATTCGTCGCCGCCGTAGCGGAAGACGGCATCCGTATCGCGACTCGCCCCGACAACGGCCGTGGCGATGCCCTGGAGGAATTTGTTGCCGGCCTCGTGGCCGAAGTTGTCGTTGACGAGCTTGAATCGATCGAGATCCAGCATCAGCAGACTGAACGGCTCGCCCGCCGCGACCGCGGCGGCAAGTGCCAGGCGGAAGCTACGGTGGTTGCCCAGCCCGGTGAGGTCGTCCGTCTCCGCCTGACGCGAGACGGCGCCATGCGCACGCGCGTTCTGCACGGCGATGGAGACCTGCGCCGCGAACAGCTGGACGAGCTCGAACTCCTCCTCGCTGAATGAGCGTCCCGGGCCGAGGCGCTCGAGACTCATGACGCCGATCGCGCCCGCCCTCCCGCGCAGCGGCACGCAGATCAGCCCGCCGTGCGCACGCCCGATCTCGCCGATGAAGACACGTGAATCGTCGAACTGATCCGGGATCAGGGCAGCCTCGTTGTGCTCCAGGACCCACGTTGCGATTCCACTCTCGCCCGCCAGAAACGCTTCCAGATAGACATCCGCGTTGAGGCCCTTGGCGATGACGGGAACCAGACCCGTTCCATCCTCGCCGAGCAGCTCGATCCAGACGTTGTCCGAGCCGACGAGTTCGCCGAGGCGATCGGTCACCGATTCAAGGACCGCGCCGGTGTCGAGCGTGCCGAGGATGGTTTCGGTGATCTCCAGGAGGTCCCGTCGGCTCTGGAGCTGGCGCTGGAGGCGCTGCGTCGCATCGGCATGCGCCATCGCCTGTGCCGCGAGACTCGCATAGATGACCAGCAGGCGCAGGTCGTCATCGGAGAACTGGTTCAGGCCCAGCTTCGACAGGACCAGAACCCCGAGGGACTCATCCTCGAAGACCATGGGGGCGAGGAGCATCGACTCGTCGAGATCGCCGGTGCCGGGGATCGTGTTCGCTCGGGGATCGGCGGCCGCGTCCGGCAGGCTCTCGGCGGTCTGATGGGCGGCCACCCAGCCGGTGATGCCGCTGCCGACCTTGACCCGGAGCTGATCCGGCGTCTCGTCCACGTACTCGCCAAGATGGCCACGCATCGCCACCGGGACGAGGTCGTCCCCGTACTGGCGATAGACCCGGACGTTGTGGTAGTCGATCAGTTCGCGAAGTTCGGTCGCGATCGCCGCCCCGATCGCCGCGACGTCGGTCAGCCGGCTCAACCGCGCGCCGAGCTGTTGAATTGACTGCAACTGCGCAGCCCAGGTGGCCAGCTGTGCGTAGGTACGGGCGGTCCGAATCGCGATCGCCGCCTGATCCGCGAGTCGCGACAGGGCCATCAACTCATCAGCGGTCCAGGGGTGTCGGCGATCGTGGTAGACGTTCAAGCTGCCGGTTACCTCGCCGGATTCGGCGTCCAGCATGGGTGCCACGCAGACCGTGTCGTAGCCCTCCTGCACGATCTGGGCGCGGATCTCCTTGCCTCGTGGATCGTCGCGGAACCCGACCGCAAACTCCGGCTGGGTCGACCGCACGGCCAGAGCGGTCAGCGACCCGAGGTCGCCCGACCCGAGTGCGGCCAGGTACGTGGCGGACAGCCCTCGCGACGCGGCCGCCTCGCGCGACCCGTCCGGCCGAAAGAGGAACACCGCGGCGCGATCGCCGTCGAACATCGCGAGCGCATGGTCCACCAGACGGCCAAGCAGTTGATCGGGGTCAAGGCGGCTACTGATGTCGTTTGCGACTCGCCCGAGCGTCTCCGCCCAGTGAAGGCGGTGCTCCACTGCGGTCTCCGCATCGGCCGCGAGAATGATCGACCCGACGACCACGGCAGCATGCGCAATCAGGTTGCGAGTCACTGCCAACGACGGGCCCCCGTCGTCGGTCACTGCGAGGACCACGCCCCACGGTCCACCCCGACCCGGGATCGCACAGGCGACCCGCCGCCCGGGGATGCCTGCGATAGCTGCGAGGTCGCCGATCCCGGCAGGCGAACCCACGACCGTGCCCGGCCTGGCCAGCGCCCTCCCGAGCAGCCCGGATCGAGCATCTGACACTCCGAGCCGGATGCCCGCCGGACTCGACATGCCCACGGGATCCAGGCGGTCATCGGACCGGCGCCAGACGGATACGTGCTGGAACCCTGCGTCTTCGCGAATGACCCGGGTCGCGCTCCCGAGCAGCGCCTCCGGATCGGTCGGACTGCCGGCGATCGACGCCGCAAGGCGAGCCAGGCCGGCCATGACCGCGATCGCTGGACTTGCGCGGCCTTCCGCTTCGTCCGACGATGCCTCGATCACACCGCCACGGCCGCGCCGGGTCCCTGCACCGGCCGCGCCTGGGTGACTGGCAGGGACACCCATCAGGACACGGCTCGGCCGGCGTCGCCCGCCCCCGGCCGGCGCGCTGTCCTCTGGCGGGCCTTCGGCAGCGCTGGCAAGGAAACGGAGGAGGTCGCTGGTTCGGTAGCGGCGATCCCCGCGTGGATTGATTCGGTAGTACCGGAGCCGTCCAGCGTCGCTCCACGACCGAACCGTGTTCGGGTGCACGCCGAGTACCTCCGCCGCACGAGCCACGGTGAGCGGCGCGACGGTCGGATGCGGGTGCAACGAGGTAGTTCCGGCCACTGTCCCCCCGGGAAGATTTGTGAAGTTCGGGGCAACTCTACGAACTACACAGTTCTTGACAATAGGACGATGGTCCCGGTGCCACCGCGGATGGGCGATCAGCGACGTCGGTCGGACCCCGATGAGCCAGCGGTGAGACGAACGAACGCTAGGGTCACGAGCAGGGCCAGCGCGCCGACGCCGACGACGCCGAGGATCGCGGCCAGCGGCGCACCAACGAGCCCCGGACCCTCACCGGCCGAGCGGGTATCCGTGCCTACGAACGGCGTCGGGTCGGGCGAAGCGCCGAGGGCACTGCCAGGGAGCACGAGCAACAGCAGGCCGAGCGCGCCGAGCACGACGGCTGCCGCCAGCAGCGCTGCCGCCAGCCGCGGTCGGCGGGCCGACCCTTCGGCCAGGATGCGCATGGCCTCAGGCTGCTCGAGAGTGGTCAGGATGAGCGGTCGGCCAAGGCCCGCGCTCATGCGGGCGATCCCGTCGGAACCCTGGCCTGGAACGCCGACGACGATCGCATGCTCAACGCTCGAGACATGCTCGAGGACCACTCGCGCGGGGAGGTCCTCGGCCAGGTCATTCGGGGCTCGCTCTGCCAGGTCGCCGATCACCCCGACCGTTTCGCGCGGCACCACGACCAGACCGTCGCCCAGTGCCGTGCCATCCACGGCGATCCCGTCGAGACCCTCCCGGAGCTCGAACGGCACGTTTTGAACCGCGACGTCGAAGTCGCTCCAGCGGTCGCGGCGACGGACCTGAAACCTCGTCCGGCGGAAGACCAGGGGCCGATGATCGGCGTCCTGGAAGTCGGATTCACTGTCGATCCGACCGGTGATGCGCACGTACCTTGGCGCACCGGTCCGAGCGATCTCGAGGGCCTCTCCGATGGACACGCGTGGGGCGGAGGCAAGCAGCCGTCCGACGCGAAAGCGCGGCCCGAGGCTCCGGAGCACGCCGACCGCGCCGGCCAGCGCCCCGAGCCCAACGAGAATCACGACAAGGCCGTCCACGGCCGGAATCATAGCCCGGGGCATGAAAAGGCCCAGAGGAACCTACCCGACACATGGACCTTGATGCGATCGCGGCCGTTAGTGTCGCTCAGCCCCTCCGGGCTGGGAATTACGCTAGGCACCCCGCCGGGGTCCGTCAATCGCCCTTGTCCACCATTTCCCGAAACGGGACCCGGTTATCCACCGTGCGTCCACAGGTGGTGCCTGACGGGATGGGCGGCCCGGAAGGACTATGTGGCCGGCCGCCCGGTCGCCGGGTCAAGGGCGCTCAACTGCCCGCTGTAGCTGGTCAGGACCAGCCTGCCACCAACGAGCTCCACCGCCGTTACGACGTCCGAGTGGGCGATCCGCCAGACAGCGCTGCCATCCGCTTCGAGGGCGAAGGTCTCCAGCTCGGACTGAACGATCACGTGGCGCAGCCGGGACGAGGCGATCACGGCGAGGATGGGCGTGGCCGAGCGGTGGCTCCAGCGCAGTTCCCCCGACCGTGCCTCGATGCCGTAGGCATGGAACCCGTACTTGACGACGAGCAGGCCCGAGATGTCCCACAGGACCGCGGCGGGGTCGTCATTCAGCGTCGATGCGAAGCGCGCCGTCCAGGCACCGGTGGGACCATCGATCCGGACCTCCGCTCGACAGCGTACGTCTGGATCGTCCGCGACGAGCGTGCCCAGGTCCACGAATCCGCCACCCGCCTCGGACAGGGCAAAGACGGCCGCGGACTGGTCACTGCCGCCCCAGCGCCAGCGCGCTCGAAGCCCGCCCGGGTAGGTCATCGTGGCGTCGCGCGGGTCCGCCGCCCGGGCGCCGCTGCGAACCGCCATCACGACGCGACGTGCGGATCGAGGATGGGGTCCTGTTCGCGGCGATCCTCGGTCATCGGCGCAACGACGGCGTCGGCCAGCATCCGGAGGATCGCCGGCGCGACCGGGAAGACGGCTGTGGACAGGCCGGCGGCCGCCCAGACGATCGGGTAGCGCCCCAGGTCGGGGTCCATGATCACCCGGAGTCGTCGGGCATGGCCGAACGGCGGGATTCCACCGATCACGAAGCCGGTCAACTGATGGACCTCCGTCGCACTGGCACGGCGCACGGTCGAGTGACCCAGGACGGCTCCGAGGCGCGCAAGATCCACCCGATTCGGGCCCGATACCAGGCACAGGATCGGCTCGCGCTCGGCATCGTCCGAGGTGCTGACGAAGACGAGCGATTTGACGATCTGGCCGAGCTCCACACCGACGGCTCGCGCGGCTTCCTCGGCGGTATGCGTCGACTCGGAAAAGACGGTGATCTCGAGCGTCACGCCCTTGCGCTCGGCCGCCTCGAGGACGCGGCGGACGGCAGCATGGTCGATGGTGGCAGGCACGGCGGCGAGTCTAGCACCCGGACTCGTCGCTCGGTCCATCGCTCCGCGCTAGGATCGTTTGGATGGAAGCAATCGTCTTCGACTGGGACGGCACGCTGGTGGACACGCTCCCGGCGATCTCCCTGGCAAACGCGCAGGCCCTGGGTGCATTCGGCGTGACCTACGACGAGGCGGCCTATCGAGCGGCCTATACCCCCGACTGGCGGACCATGTATCGGCGCCTCGGCGTCCCCGCCCAACACGTGGAAGCCGCGGGGGAGCGCTGGCTCGAGGCATACCGCACGCAGCTGACGGTGCGGGCCTTCGCCGGCGTCGATTCGGCCATCCAGCGGCTGGCCCAGGCCGGGCTGCTCCTCGGCATCGTGACCGCGGGGGATCGCCCGGTCGTGGAGCAGCAGCTGACGGCGACCGGCCTGGCGGCCTACTTCGGGGTCGTCGTGTGCGGCGAAGATCTGCCCCACGCCAAGCCGCATCCGGCCCCACTCCTCCATGCGCTCGCCGAGCTCGGGCTCCGGGATCGGGCCGATCAGGCCACCTACCTCGGGGACGCGCCGGACGACATGCGGATGGCCCGCGCTGTCGGAGCCAGGGGCGTCGGGATCGTCTCCATGCTCAGCCGGAACGGGGAGCTGGAGGCGGCCGGCGCCAGCGAGGTGGCCGATTCCGTGGTCGGCTGGGTCTCCGACTTCCTCGGACCCGACCGTCGGCCATGACCCGCCTGCGAGGAATCGTCGTGGCGGATGGTGGAGCACCGACCCGCGAGGCACTCACCGCCGCGTGGCCCGGCTGGGATCTGGAGGTGGGCCTCGTGATCGCCGCGGACGGTGGAGCCAGGCTCGCCGATGCGCTCGGTCTCACGATCGATCGCTGGGTCGGCGATGGGGATTCCCTCGGCTCCGCGGGCCTCGCCGAACTGCGCGCCCGCGGGCTGGTCATCGAGCCGGCGCCGGTCGAGAAAGATGCCTCGGACACGGAGCTGGCCCTGCTCGCCGCCGTCGAGCTGGGGGCCACCGAGATCGTGATCATCGGCGCACTGGGCGGACCGAGGCCCGATCACGCCCTCGCGAACGTCGCGCTCCTCGGCCATCCGGCAGCCGCCGGATCGACCCTGAGCGTGCTGGACGCAACCGCCCGGATACGGCTCCTCGATGCGGCCACGGGCGACCTCGATCTCAGCGGGCGGGTGGGCGATGTCGTCTCCCTGATCCCGCTGGACCACGTCACCGGGGTGTCGACGTCCGGTCTCAGATACGAGCTTCGAAACGACACCCTGCCGCCCGGGCCGTCGCGCGGAATCTCCAATATTCGTGACACCGCGACGGCCCGAGTATCGATCGAAGGCGGGCGTCTCCTCGTTGTAGAAAGCCCTGCTAGGCTCTCACCATGAGCATGCCCAATCCGGGCGACCTCGCCCCAGAAATCGCCCTGCCGGACGAAACGGGCACCATCCACCACCTCTCCGAGCGTCGTGGCGACTGGACCATCGTGTTCTTCTACCCGAAGGACGACACGCCTGGGTGCACGGTCGAATCGTGCCAGTTCCGCGACCTCGACCGGGACATCGAGGCGGCCGGCGCGGCCATCTGGGGCATCAGCCCCGACGGGGCTGCCAGCCATGCCCGATTCCGCCAGAAGTACGATCTGCCGTTCACCCTCCTGTCGGACGAGGCTCAGGCGGTCGCGGAGGCGTACGGCGCCTGGCAGCTCAAGTCGTTCCTCGGCAAGGAGTACATGGGCATCCAACGCTCAAGCTTTCTGGTGAGCCCGGACGGCGTGATCGTCCGAGTCTGGCCCAAGGTCAAGGCCGATGGGCATCCGGCCGAGGTTCTGGCGGCCCTCGAGGAAGCCAAGGCAGCCCGGGCCACGACGAGCGGCTGAGGCGAAGCTTGGCAGCCCACGACAAACCGGCGAACCGCGCCGTCGTACCCAAGGCCTCGACCGTGGGCGCGGCCGTTGGCGCCACCGTGGAGATCGCCCACGACTGGCGACCCGCTCGATTCATGGTCATCGTGGCGCACCCGGATGACGCCGACTTCGGCCCGGCTGCGACCGCGGCGCGCTGGATCGATGCGGGATCGGCGGGCTGGCTCGTCTGCTGCACGAGCGGCGATCAGGGCGGGGAAGACTTCGCGGTCGATCCGCTGGTCCTGGCGGCGACCCGGGAGCGGGAGCAGCGAGCAGCCGCCTCGATCGTCGGCTACGCGGGCGTGTCCTTCCTGCATCAGCCGGATGGGGGACTAGCCAACGATCTCGCGCTGCGCGAGCTGCTGGTCCGGGAGCTGCGCACGTTCCGTCCTGATGCCGTCCTCGCCATCGATCCCGAGACACTGTTCCACGGCGATCGGGGCATCAACCACGTCGACCATCGCGCCGCGGCGATGGCGGCCGTGGACGCGGTCTACCCGGCGGCGCGCAATCCGATGGCGTTCCCCTGGCTCGCACGAGACGGAATGGCGCCCCACAGCGTGCGTCGGATGTATCTGTTCTGGTCCAACCACCCGACCGCTCGTGTGGATGTCAGTGCGACGATCGAGCGCAAGGTGGACGCCCTCAAAGCGCACGCGAGCCAGATCAAGGACCCGGCCCGCCTGAGCGAACGGATCCGGGCCTGGGCGGAGGAGGCTGGCGAGCCGATCGGCGTGGCTGCCGGTGAATCGTTTCGGGTGATCGTCATTGACGAGGACGAGCCAGAATCCGGCGACAACCCGGCCGGCGAGACCCCGACCGAAGGCTGAGCTTCAGGCGCCGAGCGCCGGCTCCATCAGGACCGTCGCGACACGGTCCCAGTTCGACCAGAGACGATCACGTTCCGGACCGTCGGCGCCGATCAGGGCCTCGATTTCTTCGCGGATCAAGCCCGGTGCGCACTTCGCCAGGTATTCGTCCGCTGCCGCGCTGACCTCGAGATAGAGATCGCCGATCTCCTCCTGCGTCGGCCAGGCGCGAATGCGCCGCGGCTCCAGACCGGCTCCGGCGACCGCGATGGTCAGGTCCCGATAGTTCGGGACGCGACCGTCTTCCCAGCCGTCGACACCGTCGAACCGATGCCCGGTCACTGCCAGGGCTCCCGCGATTGCCCGGCACTGTTCAATCGTGAACGAGTCCCAGAACGGATTCCCGACGGGAAAGTCGAGCCAACCGGCTGAGATCGTTCGATGAACGATCGCCTCACTCATGCTCCGGACGGCCGCGTGCCACGGACGACGCTCGGCGGGGCCCGCGCCGGCCAGCGTGGCCACCGTCGCGAACAGGGCGTGGTGGTCGCCGCGCAGGATCCTCGTCAGCGCCGGCGTCGGGTCGATCGGGTCAGCAGGGAGGTCGTCCGGCTCATCGGCGATCGCCGGCATGGGCGCATCCGAGGCGAAGCCCGAGTCGATGGTGGCAGTCGGGGCCGGCGCGGCGGTGCGTGCCTCGAGGACGGCCGTGGCCGTCGGGAACTCCGCTCGGTAGAGTCGCTCGGCGGCGATCGCTGCCTGAATACGGATGGCGTCCACATGTGGGTCGCGCTCCGGTGCGATCGACATTCCGACCGAGACGCTCGATACCACCGGAGACTGAACGGACGTTCGAACAATGGAGTCAACTGGGCCGGTCCAGGACGGCCCCGCCATCACCGGAACAGGGACCCGGTCCATGCCATCGTCGCGGTCCAGCCGCCGCCGATCTGCGGGTCCGCCGCGGGCCGGCTCTCCGGGCGAAATGCTGAAGGCGTCGGCCGACAATGTGGCTCCACGACGCGGAATCGCATCGGGGGCGACCGTCAAACGGACCTCATGGGCCGATTGGCGTCTGCGCAAGAGAGTGACCAGGGCAGCTCCGCTGGCGGCACCAAGCACGAGGCCGAGGGCCAGGAAGGCGAACTCGCTCGCGGTCATCTCCCGTCCTTTCAAGCCGGCACTTCGGCCGACCGTCATCCGCGATGGAGCGTAGCTGCGAGATCGTCGCTCGTCAACCCACGATTCGGGGCTAGTTCCCCGAGAGCCGGCAGATTCCGGGTCTTTGCGCCGGCGCTACGCGCGATGGTAGATTCCGTTGGCCGGCTCGTGTCCCCGCCGGTCTTCTTGTTCGCCACGCCCTCAGCGCCGCCAAACGAGAAAGGCACGACCGCAACTTGGCCCTCGACATCCACCAGGAGTTCCTCGTTCAGCCCGTCGATGCCTCGTGGTTGCAGTGCAACATCGAGTGTCAGGAGGCGTGCCCTGTCGGCACGAACTGCCGGGGCTACCTGAACCTCGCGGCCGAAGGCCGCTTTGAGGAGGGCTACATCCTGTCGCGCGAGCCGAACCCGGTCGCGGCGATGTGCTCCTATGTCTGCTCCGCCCCGTGCGAGCGCGCCTGCCGGCGCGGCGACATCGATCGACCGCTGGCCATCCGGGCGATGAAGCGATTCCTGGTCGAGTGGCATGAGGCGTCGGGGATCCCGGATGTCATGCCCCAGATCGAAGCTCGTTCCGAGCGAGTGGCGGTCGTCGGGGCGGGCCCGGCCGGCATTTCGGTGGCCCGCGAACTGGCGATGAAGGGCTACGGCGTCGATGTCTTCGACAGCCTTCCGTATGGCGGCGGGACGATGTTGATCGGCGTCCCGGCCTTCCGTCTCCCGCGTGAAGCCATCGAGATGGACGTCCGGCTGGTCGAGCGTCTCGGGGTTCGATTTCACTTCAACACGACGATCGGGCAGGACATCACGTTCGAGGACCTCCAACGTGATTACGACTCGGTCGCCATCACCGCCGGCGCCATGAACGCCGTCGCCCTGGACGTGCCCGGCGCCGAGCTCGAGGGCGTGGACTATGGCGTCGACTTCATGAAGCGCGCCAACCTCGGCGAGGAACTGACCGTCGGACGCGACGTCGTGGTGATCGGCGGCGGGTACACCGCCATGGACTGCTCGAGGACGGCGCTGCGGCACGGCGCAGATCGGGTCTCGATCGTCTATCGGCGCACGCGCTCCGAGCTCGTCGTCGACGAGGAAGAACTTGGCGAGACCGAGCGCGAGGGCGTTCGGATGGAGTTCCTGGCCAGCCCCGTCGAGGTGCTCGGCGAGAACGGCCACGTCAGCGGCGTGCGATTCGTTCGCAACCGACTGGGGGAGCCCGATGCCTCGGGACGCCGGTCGCCCGTCCCGATCGAAGGTTCGGAGTTCGTGATTCCGGCCGATGTGATCATCCCAGCCGTGTCGCAGGCCGCCGACCTCACCTTCCTGCCCGTCGAATCGGCCTTCGAGATCAACCGCGGGCGGGTCAAGGTGGACCCCGCGACCTACGCGACCAACGTTCGGGGCGTGTTCGCGTGCGGCGATTTCGTGACCGGACCGACCACGCTGATCGAAGCCGCCGGCCACGGCAAGAAAGCCGCCTACGCGATCGATCGATATCTGGCCGGGCGTACCGACGTGACCGTTGCGGCGAACGTCAAGATCACCAGCTCGTGGCGCCATGAGATGCCCGAGTTCTACGACATTCTGCCGCGCCAGCACATCCCGATGGTCCCGGTCATGGAGCGGATGGCCTCGACGGACCCGTTGATCAACTTCACGACCCCGGTCGAGCTGGGCTATGACGCGACGGGTGCCGTGGCCGAGTCGACGCGCTGCCTCATGTGCAACTACAACATCTGGTTTGACCCGTTCCGCTGCGTGCTCTGCGGCGCCTGCGCCGATGTCTGTCCCGTCGGGGTCATCCATATGGTCGACATCAACCAGCTCAAGAGCGAGGGCCTCCTCCCCGAGGTGGAAGAGGCCTACGGCTGGCAGAACGGGGGCGCGATGATTCTCGATGAGGAGCGCTGCATCCGCTGCGCGCTGTGCGTCAAGCGATGCCCGTTCGACGCCATTACGATGGAACGGTTCGAACTCGAAGAAGTTTCGAGCGATGGCCGGCTCTACAAGGAGTCGTACCGAGACGCTCAGCTCGCCGGAACGGCCGGCGTGGCAGGAGGATCCAGTTGAGTTTCCTGGAGCGGGTGGACACCACCATCCGCCGCAGCCCGGTCTGGCGGTCCTTGTTCCGCAACGCCTACCCGAACGACGAGCGTTCGCGCGCGTACGCGGTCATGAACAACGTCTTCCTGCACCTGCATCCGGTGCGGGTCCGCCAGCACGCCGTTCGATTCGCCTACACCTTCTGTCTCGGTGGGCTGTCGTTCTTCCTGTTCCTGGTTCTGACCGTGACCGGCGTCTACCTGATGTTCTTCTACGTGCCGTCGGCGACCCAGGCGTACACGGACATCCTCGACCTGCAGACCAGGGTGACCTTCGGTCTCCTGACCCGCAACATTCATCGCTGGGGCGCCCACCTGATGGTGTTCTTCGTCTTCCTGCACATGATGCGGGTCTTCTATCACGGGGCCTACAAGCAGCCCCGTGAGTTCAACTGGGTGGTCGGCGTCCTGCTCCTGTTCCTCACCGTCGGCCTGAGCTTCACGGGCTATCTGCTCCCCTGGGACCAGATCGCCTACTGGGCGATCACGATCGGCTCCAACATGGCCGGCTACCTGCCCCTGATCAACACGCCGTTCAAACTCCTGCTGCTGGGCGGCCTGGAAGTCGGCCAGAACACGCTCCTCCGGTTCTACGTGCTCCACATCATGGCCCTGCCGCTCATCACGGCGGTCTTCATGGCCGTCCACTTCTGGCGGATCAGGAAAGATGGGGGCATCAGCGGCCCTCTATGACGGACGATCGCTGCGTTGCCGCCTGCGCTCCTCGCTCACGCACGTTGGCGTGCGCTCGCTCCGGTGCTCGCCGGCGCCTTGCGCTCGACACGTCCTCGCGGCCCGCTAGGCTGAGATTTGACGCATGACCGACCCGAAGGATCCAGTGGAGCAGCGCGTCGTCGCCCCGGTCGATCCCACGCGTCGCACGGAGATCGACAAGCAGCGTGTGCCGATGTCGGCCCGGCCCTACCGGCTTCTCGCGATGGTCAAGCAGGATGCCGTCGTCCGAGTCCAGAAGGAGCCGGACGACACGGTCATGACCTGGCCGCACCTGCTCTCAATCGAATTTCTCGCGGCCGCCGTGATGAGCGTGTTCCTTCTCCTGATGGGCCTGTTCATCAACGCACCGCTCGAGGAACTCGCCAACGGCAACGTCACGCCGGCCGTGGCCAAGGCGCCCTGGTACTTCCTTGGGCTTCAGGAGCTGCTGGCCTACTTCCACCCGGCGGTCGCCGGGGTCCTGGTTCCGGGATTCGCCATCGTCGGCATGATGATCGTTCCGTATGTGGACCGCGCCAATATCCATGCCAAGCGGCCCTCCGAACGGAAGACCGCCGTCGTGCTGTTCTCCCTGTTCCTGGGGATCGCGCTGACCCTGACGTTCCTCGGCATCTTCTTCCGGGGTCCGGGCTACAGCTTCGTCATTCCGTATCTGCCGTTCTTCGAGAACAGCACGAACGGCCTCCACTTCGCGCTGTGAGCCGATTCGCAGGGGCTACCAACGACCGATGAGCAACTACCACGTTGAACCCGCCGACAAGCCGCAGGCCCTCACGGGCCAGGCGATCAGGTCCATGCGCGAGCACCCGGTCCAGGGGATCTCGCGGCGACGCCTGCTTCGCCTGTCCCTTGGTGGAGGCATGGCGCTGTGGATCACCGAGGTCCTCGGCGGAACGCTGCACTTCCTGTGGCCAAATCTCAGCGGCGGCTTCGGTGGCAAGGTCACCATCGGCTCACTCGACGACGTGAAGCTCCAGAACTCCACGCTGCCAATCGCCCAGGGATTCCCGAGCTACTTCCCGGACGCGCGGGCGTTCATCATCCTGATCGATCCCGCGCGCCAGGCGTTCGTGCCGGGCGAGGACAAGTCCGGTGACGGCACGGCCCTCAACGTCAGAGCGCTCTACCAGCGCTGCCCGCACCTGGGCTGTAAGCCGAACCCGTGCCTCAAGAACTTCTGGCTGGAATGCCCCTGTCATGGATCTCGTTACGACCGGCTCGGGATCAAGGTGGCGGGAGCCGCGTACGGACCGGCGCCTCGCAGCATGGATCGCTTCTCAGTGTCGGTGGATGCCGCCGGCCTGTTGACGCTGGATACCTCCAAGATCACCCTCGGCAACCTCCCGGTGGCACTGGGTCAGCCCGGCGTCATTCCCCCGAAGAGCCCAACCGGATGCATCTGAGCCCCGACGTGACGATCCTTCGAGGGCTCCGATGACAGACCAGCCGGGCCGCGAGCCCGAGCAACGCCTGCCCGCGCGCCGCGAGCCCAGCGAAGCCGCGCCCGTCGAGCGATTCTCTGCGCCCCCATCAGCCCACGCCCGGGACCTCTCTCCCGAGCGGGCGGCCTCGATCGTGCGACAGTCGGCGAGCGCCCGGTGGGTCTCGTTTCTGGCGGTATGCGTGGTCGCCCTGTTCACGATCGCCTACTACTTCTACGAGGTCGGCCTGCCGCTGAACCTGTCAACTCCGAGACTGGATGAGGAGAAGGAGACCCAGCAGGTCACGGCCGTCGAGCGGGGCTACAACCTGTACCAGGCCAACTGCGCCCGCTGCCACGGCCCGACCGGCAAAGGAGCCGCGGAAGGGAACTACATCGCCCCCGCCCTGAGCGACCAGATGAAGCTGTTCAACCACCTGAACGAGGCGTACCTCAAGAGCGTCCTCACGGTCGGCGGACGGTACATCTGTGGCGACCCCAACAGCATCATGCCCATCTGGGCAAACACCAACGGCGGGCCCCTGAACTATCGGCAGATCGCGGAGTTGATCGCCTTCATCCGCTCGGACGCAACCCAGGAGTTCATCATCAGGAACCCTGATCTGAATGAACCGGTGATCGGCACCGACGGCAAGGTCAAGACGTTCCGCGGTTGGGTGGATCCGGCATTCAAACCGGACGCTGCGGCCACGGCCGTGCCGGACTGCTGGAAGGGTGACGGCGGCGGCGCTACGCAGGCGCCGACCGAATCGCTGCCGCCGGATGCACAGACCGTCAAAGTCGTGGCCGAGGCCGTGGCCTTCGATGTCAAGGAGCTGAGCGTCGCCGCGGGCAAGGCCTTCGGGATCGACTTTGATCAGCGGGACGTTGGGGTCGGCGGGCACAACGTCGAGATTCGGACGGCCGATGGGGCATCGATCTACAAGGGCACCGTGCTCAACGATCCCGGCCAGATCCTGTATGTCGTGCCTGCCATGGATGCCGGAACCTACACGTTCATCTGCACGGTCCACCCGATCGCCTCGATGACCGGCACCCTGACCGTCGAGTAGGAAGGAACGATGTCGCAGGTCGTGAAGGCAGGCAACGCGCCCAGGCGTCGACGGGCCATGATGGGGCTGCTGGACGCGGACGGCTGGACGTGGGCTTCGGTCAAGGCGGTGCTCTGGTTCATCTTCATCATCGTGATGCTGGCCTATATCCCGGATCGGGCCTACTACTTCACGGTCAACCGGACCCTTGACGTGGGCCTGCTTGCCTGGTCGCCGGTCAATTTCTGCCCACCCGAGAACCGGACCCTGCCGTGTCCGGCTCCGGGCGGCGCGGTCATTCCGTGGGAGCCATCCCCGGCAGACCTGGCTCTCCCCGGTCCGCGAACCGCCGGCTCGCTGGCCCAGGTTGGGACCAAGCTCGTCTATATCGGCGGGTCGGATGGCACGGGTCCCACCGCAACGACCTACCTGGCCGACGCGGCGAGTGGCACGTTCAGCGCCTGGTCGGTTGGCCCGTCGCTCCCTGAAGCGCGCTCGGACACTGCTGCGGTCGTGATCGGCAGCACGCTCTATCTGATCGGTGGGTCCGGGCCGGCCGGCGAACCGGTCAGCACCATCTGGTCGCTCGCCTACGATCAGGACGCGAAGACCTTCGGCGCCTGGACGGCGGTGGATGGGCTCGCCCTGCCGGCGGCTCGGGCGGGCGCCGCCGCGATTCCCGTCTCCGACGGCCTCCTGGTAGCAGGCGGGATCGGGCCGGACGGCCAGCCACAGGAGACCGTCTGGAAGGCGACAACGGACCTCAAGGGCGTACTCGGCGACTTTTCCGAGCAGGCCCCGATCCTCCATCCCGTCGCCCACGCGACGATGGCGCAGGTGGGCGACTTCGTCTGGTTGTGGGGCGGCTCCAGCGCAAGCGGGCCGTCGGGCGCGGTCCAGCGGGGGGACATTGGGACGCCCGCGACGCTGGAAACGCCGGCCCCGGACGCGGTAGTGGTGCCACTCCAGCTGCTCAAGTGGGCGGTCCGGGATGGGGCAAACATGCCCGCCGGGCGCTCGGCTGCCGCCGGTTTCTCGGCCAACGGCGCCCTCTACGTCGCGGGCGGAAGCGATGGATCCGGGCCCCAGCATGAGCTGTACTGGGCGATTCCGGACGCCGAGGGCGAGGTCAGCGCCTGGAAGCACCTGGATCAGACGGACCTGCCGGCAAGCGGTCTCGTCGGAGGCCAGGCCATCGTCACCGGCAGCAACGTGTTCATCGTTGGGGGCTCCAACAGCGACGGCGTCCAGTCCGGCACCGTTCGTGCCAACCTGGCGCCCCAGGAGCCGTTCTTCCAGGCCGGACTGGTTGGCGTCGTGGTCCCCGCACTCCGCATCGATGGCGAGATCGGGCAGCAGCTCGGCTACCTGAGCGCGGCCGGCGCCGGCACGGTCAATGCCGTCATCCTGATCCTCATCGGATGGGCCTACGCGCACCCCGAGACGGTGAAGGCGTGGGTGAACCGGCGGCGGAAACGCGCCAACTGACCAGGCCCTGGTTTGGGCCGACGGACGCGCAAAGACGGTCCAACTAGCCGGGCAGATCGCCCTCCCCGGGCGCCAGCGGGCCGCGCCGATCGGGTAGTCCCGCCCGGACCCAGGCGTGCGTGCCACCGGCCACGTTGGCGACATCCGGCCAGCCTCGCGCGAGCAGGAACGCGGCGGCCTGTGCTGAGCGCGCGCCGGATTCGCAGATCATCAGCAGCGGGCGGTCCATGGGCAACGCGTCGTACCGCAGCATGAACGTGGAGAGCGGCATGACCACGACGCCGGTGGCACGCACCGCCTCGATCTCATGGGGTTCGCGCACATCGACCAGCAGCGGGCCACTGGACGCGTCTGCCGCGTCCAGACGAGCGTGCGCGTCCGTGACGCTTACCGTGGGAACCTGGTTGGGCTGGATCATGGGACGCCTCGCTGTTCGGAGTGAGTTCAGATCAGGTCGGATCGATCAGGTCAGATCCGCAAGCCGGCTTCGGCCGCTGAAACCGTCCCCGAGCTCATGCCACCACGCGATGTCCTGCTCGCCCAAGCGCCAGCACAGCCAGACCTGGCGGCCGTTGACGAGCGCCGGGAAGTCGATCAGGCCCGCTTCGATCTCGCGCAGGGTCACGTCCCGCTCCACGAGACGGGTCACACCGGCCTGCATCTGATCGATCAGGCCCTGCATCTGCAGCCGAAGGCGACGCTGTTCGTCCGCCGGGAAGGCCGGCTCGTCCGATCTCTCGACCGGCCCGGCCTGATCAGGGCCTGTGGTCTGGAGCACGGTGTCGCGGAGGCGGATCAGCTCGGCGCGCTGGTCGCGCAGGTCCAACAGGATCCGCTCAACCTCGGGCAGCGCCGTGTTCGCATCGTCGATCGAATAGAAACGGGTCATCGCGATTGATTCTATGCCCCTATCATGCCGAGATGCGAATTGCCTCCCGGATGGATGTCATCGGCACCGAGACTGCCTTCGAAGCCGCCGCCCGCGCGCGCGCCCTGGAGGCCACCGGTCGGTCGGTGATCCACCTGGAGATCGGCGAACCGGACTTCGACACGCCGATCAACATCCGCGAGGCCGCGAAGAAGGCGATCGATGACGGATTCACCCATTACGGACCGTACTTCGGGCTGCCGAAGCTTCGTGAGGCCATTGCCGCCGACGCGTCGGCCCGGAAGGGATTTCCGGTCAACCCGGACCACGTGATTGTCACGCCGGGCGCGAAACCGATCATGTACTACGCGATGATCGCGTTGATCGAACCCGGCGACGAGGTCATCGTCCCCGATCCGGGCTACCCGATCTACGAATCGATGGCGAAGTTCGCCGGCGGGACGGTTGTGCCGCTGCCGATTCGCCAGGAGCGGGAGTTTCGCGCCGACCTCGACGAGCTTGAGTCGCTCGTCACCAAGAAGACCCGAATGCTGGTCCTCAATTCGCCGGCCAACCCGACCGGCGGGCTGTTCACTCGCGAGGACATCGTCCGGATCGGCGAACTTGCCCTGCGCCACGATCTCATCGTCCTCGCCGACGAGATCTACGGCCGGATCGTATACGAGGGTGAGCACGTCTCGATCGCCTCGATCCCGGGCATGGCGGAGCGGACGATCGTGCTCGACGGGTTCAGCAAAACCTATGCGATGACCGGCTGGCGCCTCGGCTATGCGATCCTGCCGGACGTGCTGCTGTATCCGTACAGCCGCCTGATTATCAACTCCGTCTCGTGCACCTCCACCTTCAGCCAGGTTGCTGCCATCGAGGCACTGACCGGTCCGCAGCATGAAATTGACGTTATGGTCGCCGAATTCAAGGCGCGGCGCGATCTGATCGTGGATGGTCTGAACGCCATTCCGGGCGTCCACTGCATCCAGCCGCACGCGGCGTTCTACGTCTTCCCCGATATCTCGGCGACCGGCCTCGACGGCGCCGAGCTGGCCGATCGCCTGCTCAACGAGGTCGGCGTGTGCGTGCTTGCCGGCACGGCCTTCGGGCAGCTCGGCCGCGATCACATCCGGATCTCCTATGCGAACTCCCGGGCCAACCTGACCGAGGCACTGGCAAGGATCCGCTCGGTCGTCCAACCGCTGGTCACGGCCCGGGGCTGACCGATGGCCGATCGCCCCCGGGTCTTCGTCGCCCGGGAAATACCACAGGACGGCCTCGGGCCGGTCGTCGCGGCCTGCGACGCGCAGGTCTGGGAGGGTGAGCTGCCGCCTCCGCGCGAGGACCTGCTGCGAGCGATCGAAGGTTGCGACGGGGTTCTGACCCTGCTCACCGACCGTGTCGACGACGAATTCCTGGATCGCGCCGGGCCGCAACTCAAGGTCGTCTCGAACTACGCCGTCGGGTTCGACAACGTGGATGTCCCGGCCTGCACCCGGCGCGGAATCGCGGTCGGAAATACCCCCGGCGTGCTGACCGAGACGACGGCGGATCTGGCCTTCGCTCTCATGCTGGCGGCTGCCCGGCGCCTCCCTGAGGGAGACCGCTACGTTCGAGCCAGCCGCTGGAAGACCTGGGGACCGTTGCTCCTCCTCGGCCCCGACGTGCACGGCGCCACGCTCGGAATCGTCGGCTTCGGACGAATCGGGCAGGCCGTCGCGCGGCGAGCCCTGGGGTTCGGGATGACCATCCTGTACCACGATGTGAACCGGCTCCCGGCCGAGGTCGAAGGTCCGCTCGGTGCCACCTTCGTGCCGCTCGAGGAGCTTCTTGCGCAGGCCGACTTCGTGTCCCTCCACGTCAACCTCACCCCGGAGACGCGGCAGCTCATGAACGCCGAGCGGCTCGGCTGGATGAAGTCGTCGGCCGTGCTGGTGAACACGTCGAGGGGACCGGTGGTGGACCCGCGTGCGCTGTATGAGGCGCTGCGCGACGGCGTCATCTTCGCCGCAGCGCTCGACGTGACCGATCCGGAACCAATCCCGCTCGATGATCCGCTCCTCAGCCTGGACAACTGCCTCGTCGTGCCACACATCGCGTCGGCCTCTCATGCGACTCGCAGCAAGATGGGCGCGATGGCCGCGGCGAACCTGCTTGCCGGTGTCCGCGGCGAGCGGCTCCCCACGCCGGTGAACCCCGAGGTCTACGAGGGACGCTGAGCCCGCCGGGCGGCCGAGCGCCCACCATCGGCTACGCTTCGCAACCGGGCCCGTAGCTCAGCGGCAGAGCAGGGGACTTTTAATCCTCGTGTCGTGGGTTCGAATCCCACCGGGCCCTCCAGTCATCGGACCTCGGTGGCACCACCTCGCAACCC
>JBKKBB010000004.1:0-10232 GCA_046714395.1 Candidatus Limnocylindrales bacterium
ACCCGATCGAGCAGGGCGAGGTTCAGTTCATCGAGCGCCACGGACATGTCAATGATGACCACGTCGTACAGCCGACGGAGCAGGCTGACCACCTTCTCCACGTCACGCGAGGTGACCATTTCGGCCATCTCGATGCGAGGCGGCGCAAGCAGAATGTCGATCCCAGACGGGTCGCGCCAGAGGACTTCGGCGAGGTCTGATTCGACCACCCGATCCGTCGGCAGGTCGAGGATGGATGGGGCATCGGCGGGCACGCGGAGCAGCGCGCGCAGGTCGGCGAACTGGATGCTGCCGTCCACCAGGACCACTCGTCGGCCCTGCCGCGCAGCCGCGACCGCGAGGTTGAACGCGATCGTCGTCTTGCCGACGCCGCCCTTCGGGGCAAAGACGCCAATCGTCACAGAACGTCCGACGCCCTCGCCGGACTGGTGGTCCTTGCGGACCTGGGTGATCCGCGTGATCAGATCGAAGCCCGAAAACGGCATGGACAGGACGCCGTGGATCCCGTGCTCCGGATCCGGCTCCACGGGCTGCTGCGGAACAGTCAGCATGATCACCGGCACATTGAGACCGCCCTCGCGCAGCCGGCCGACGACCTGATCAGCCCTCACCCGGCCCTGCAGGAGCGCGTCGATGATGATCACGTCGGGTCGCAGTTCGGGAGTCTCAGCGACGGCCTTGCCGCCGTCGGCGATCACGTCGATGAGCTTGATCTGATTCTGGGACACGAGGAGCCCGCGGACGTACTGCGCAACCTGGGGCACGTCTTCGACAAGCAGAAGCCGGATCGGATCACTCGTGGCCATCGGGCTCAAGGTATCACGGTGCGGCCGGGCGTCGGGCCACCATCACGGCCCTGCCGTCGCCCGGCTCGAGTGGTGATAGCTCGTAGTCACCGGCCAAGATTTCAACCTCGAGACCCGCGTCTTCCGCGTACATCTGCAGTTCGTCGGCGGCAAGGAGATGGAGCACGTCCTCGCGGGTCCAGCGGGTAACGGGCCCACCCTGGCGCCCCTCGTCGAACATCGTCGTCAGGGTCACCGCGCGGGTCCCACTGTCGTACCAGGCGGCCGTCGTCTTGACCACGTCCCGGTTGGCCTCCGGCGCTCGGCGCAACCACTCGAAGGCGAGCCGGCCGTCAAATCGCGCAAAATCGTCGGCGAAGGGGAGCAGGATGTCCACCACTGCCAGCCCACCGGGCGCGAGGAGCCCCGCCAGCAGCTCGATCGCCTGCCGCTGCCGGCGAGCACCACCAAGGAGGAGCAGCGAGTTCAGCCCGATGATCCCGAGGCTGAAGGCAGCCCCGGGCATCGCTCGGCCGATGACGTCTGCGTCGAAGAGATCGCCGTGGACGAGTTGCGGCCGGGCTTTGACGCCGAGCCCGGCCGCCACGGCGCGGGCCGCGGCACGTTCGAGCATCGCCGGATCGTGATCGACCCCGGTGACCC
The DNA here is from genome assembly GCA_046714395.1 of Candidatus Limnocylindrales bacterium. Lineage (GTDB taxonomy): Bacteria > Chloroflexota > Limnocylindria > Limnocylindrales > CSP1-4 > UBA5189. The sequence continues at coordinate 1,449 of JBKKBB010000004.1, forward strand.
GGTGTCCGGCCAGCGCAAGCGCGACGGCGATGCGACCGCTCCCGACGCACAGCTCCACGACCGCTCCGGCGACACGATCCGCCAGGGCGAGGTACAGATCGATGTCGCCCGGATCGCCCGGGGCTCCCGAGGAGCCCGCGACGTCGAGGTCGTACAGGCGGGCCAACGCCGCGGCGCGCGCTGATTCGGACGCTGACATCGAGCGATCCTACCCGTTCGACGGCTCCTGCCAGACGCCGCGCGTCCGAAGGACGTCCCGGAGGAGCGCCGGCCGATCGCTCATCAGGCCATCGACGCCGAGATCGAGCAGGCGATTCATGTCCACCGGCTCGTTGATCGTCCAGACGTGGACCGGCAGCCCGAGATCGTGGGCTGTCCGCACCAGCCGCGAATCGACCAGCCCGATCCCGTATCCCCGCATGGGGACCTGCACGCATCGGCCGGGCCGACGCGCCAGCAACGCCAGAAACGGTCGGACGCCCCAGGCCGCCGCCCGGAGAGCCGCGACTTCGCTCGTTCCGAGCGAGGTGCATACGCCAGCGCCGAGGGCGATTCGGACGGCCGCCAGCCGTCGATCGGCGAACGACCCGATGCAGATGCGGTCCAGGGCGCCGTGCTGCCGGATTGCGGCCACCAGCGGCCCAACCGCGGCGTCGTGTTTCGGCTCGACGTTGATCCGTACCTCCGGGAACGTGAGCAGCAACTCCTCGAAGCGCAGGATTGGTTCGCGGCCGCCGACACGCGCCGCCCGAAGCTCCGACCAGCTCGTCTCGGCCACCAAGCCCAGTCGATCCGTGACCCGGTCGAGCCGATCGTCATGGAACGCGATGAGGACACCGTCCGAGGTTGTGTGGACATCGGTTTCGACATAGCGAAACCCCAGGTCGACCGCAGCGGCGAAGGCCGCAAGCGTGTTCTCAGGTTGGCCGGCCGCGCCGCCACGGTGGGCGAACGCGATCGGGCCCGGATGATCCAGGAACGGATGCGTCGCCGTCAGCGCTCCCAGCGGACGGTCGCTCCGGCCCGCCGCCGCACCGCCAGCGCGGAGATCGCCTCGAGCACGGCACGGTTGGCGATCATGGCCGTGGATTCAGCCCAGTCGTAGGGCGGCGACACCTCCACGACGTCCATCCCGGCGAGGTCGACCGAACCGACGATCTGGCGCACCGCCCGGAGCAGCTCGCGCGAGAGCATCCCGCCGGGCTCCGGCGTTCCCGTGCCCGGGGCGAGCCCCGGATCGATCACGTCGATGTCCACCGACAGGTAGATGGAATCGGGTCCGTCGAGGGCTTCCGCGATCGCGTCGGCGACGACCGCGTCCGCGCCCCGCTCCTCAATCTCGGTCATGAAGTGGTAGCGCAGACCTCGATCGCGCATCCAGTCGAGCACCTCGCCGGAGGGCCAGTAGCCGCGCAGCCCAACCTGGACGAAGTTGCTGCCCTTGACGGCGCCCGATTCGATCAGCCGTCGCATGGGCGACCCGTGCCCTGCCAGTTGTCCGTAGGAGTCGGGCGCCGTGTCGGCATGGGCGTCGAAGTGGACGATGCCGATGCTGCCCGGCCTGCGCGTCTCCGCGATAGCCGTCGCGGCCGGCCAGGTAATCGAGTGATCGCCCCCCAGGACGATCGGAATGGCGCCTGTGGCGGCGACCTCGAGGACCTTTCGGTAGATCATCGCGTGGGCGCGCTCCGGCATCGCCGGCACGATGTTGGCATCGCCGGCATCCACGACGGTGAGATGCGCGAACGGCTCGATGCCCAGTTGCAGCGAGTTCAGGGCGCCGGCGCTGTACTGCGCCTCCCGGATGGCGCGCGGGCCAAACCGCGCCCCCGAGCGATGCGTGACCAGATCGTCGAGGGGGGCGCCGATGATGGCCACGTCGACCTTTCGGGCGAGCAGTTCGGCCGGGTCCGTGATCCAGGGCAGGTTGGCGAACGTCGTGGGCCCGACATAGGTCGGCAGGTCGAAGTCGGAAAAGGTCACGAACTCACGGTCCCAGCCGTTCAGGGCTGCGAAACCGGACGGCGGACCCGATGGGCGCTCGCTCACGCGATTCCTCCGGACGGCCGCACGTCCCACCATCGGAACGGGCCGTACTCGCCAAGGACGCCGCCGGTTCGAGGTCTGCCGTCCAGCGGGGCGCCATGGGGCATCGTAGCAAACGATTTCGGCAGGGCCGCCCGGCGACACAGGGCCGCTCGGCGACCAGATCGGTCGTGCGTCACGGAGGAAGCGCCATCTGCGATCGCGGCCGCTGAGTGACCCGGCCGACGCTCACCGGCCTGCCCGGAACTCCTCCCAGGCCGCGGCAACAACGGCCGGATCCGCGAACAGGTCGTATGCCGTCTGGGCCACGAGCGTTGCTGCCAGCAAGGTCGTGGCGTCGGCAGCAGGCGTAACGGCCGCGTCACGAAACGCCGGGGTATGACCTGGGGTCGGGAACGGTGCGATCGCCAGGTCGGGATGGATCGACGGGCAGATCCATGAGACGTTGGTCATGTCCGTGCTCCCGTAGCCAGCGTCATCGCCCACATCGTGGACTCCGAGCGCCTCGGCATTGGCGACCCAGCATGTGGCCAGGACGCGATTGGTACGCATCGTCTTCGACCCGCCGGACACGACCACCTCCACTGACGTGCTCGAGGACAGCGCCGCCGCGTCGCACAGGGCCGTGAATCGTTCCCGCATCGCCCTCAGCTCATCGTCCCGCTCCGACCGAAGCATGAACCGGCCAACCGCCCGATCCGGGATGATGTTGGCCGCCGTGCCGCCTTCCACGACGATCCCGTGCACCCGGGCGTCGGGCCGAAGACCCTGCCGCCAAAGGCCGACTGAGACAAACAGCATGATCAACGCATCGAGGGCGTTCTTGCCCATCCATGGGCCGGACGAGGCGTGCGCCTGCGCTCCGGAGAACCTGACTTCAACGTCGACCGACGCCAGGGGCGCGATGTCGACATGGTTGCGATCGCAGGGGTGGTACAGCAGCGCCGCGTCGATCCCGTCGAACAGGCCGTCCTCGATCATCTGGGCCTTCCCGCTCCCCCGCTCCTCCGCCGGCGTGCCGAGGAAGACGATCTCCCCAGCCAGCTCGTCCGATACCGCGGCCAGCGCAATTGCGGCTCCGACACCCGCTGCGGCCATCGTGTTGTGGCCGCAGCCATGCCCGAGACCTGGGAGGGCGTCGTACTCGGCGAGGATGCCGATCCGGGGGCCTGGCGGGCCCTTTCCCCCGGGCCGCACGGCGCGAATTGCGGTCGCCAGACGCCCGGCCGGCAGCTCGACCGCGTAGCCGTACCGCGCCAGGATCTCGGCACACCAGGCCGCCGCCCGATGCTCTTCGTACGCCACCTCCGGGGTGCCGTGAATCTGATGCGAGAGTCCGACGATCTCTCCGCGCGCGTGCTCCACGGCCTGGGCGATCCGCCGCTTGATCTCGCGGTCCGCCTTCAAGGTTGGTGATTCGGCGTCGAGCCGGCCCATACACATGTCCTCCTTGTCCGGGTCTGGTCAACGCTCCATCGACATGGTCGTCTCGGCGACAAGCACCAGGGCGATGATGAACAGCGCGAGCTGGGGCTGTAACAGGGTCTGGAGCCTGAGCACGATGAGGAGCAGCACCACGAGCCCGACCCAGATCCCTCGTCGGATCGCACGCGTCCAGGCGCCACGCAACGCGATCCGGCGCCGCCGCGCGTAGGGAACAAGCCAGAACAGCGGAACCGTGGTCAGCCCTGCCGCGACACCCAGCGCGATCGCTCCAGCGTAGCCAGCCAGCGGCTCCAGAATCGGGTCGCGCGTCAGAACGATCACAGCGACGATCAGCCAGGCGCCGAGGGCGGCGGCGATGAAGGCCAGGTTCGCCCGCCTGTCTCGTGCCTCCACCGCGCGAGTCTAGGGCGTCGGGTCCTCCAGGCGCGCGCCGAGATCCGCTAGCGCGTCCAGCTCGAGATCGGGGCTGACATCCGCGGCCCGGGCCGAGGTCGGCAGCGGTGTGTTGGCCTGCTGGTCGCGAAGGTAGGCGACCCGCCAGCCGGCCCCTATCGCGCCGACGATGTCGGCAGCCCAGTCATCTCCGACGTGCAAGATGTTCGCCGGCTTGATGTTGAGCGAACCTGCCGTGTGGGCAAAGATGGCCGGATGCGGCTTGATCGTGCCGATCCGCTCCGAGACGAAGATCCCGGCGAGATCGGCGCACCAACCCGCTGTCTCGGCAAAGCGGTCGATCGTGGCCGCGAGCGGCCAGTTGGACAGAATGGCCACGCGGAATCCCCGAGCCGCCAACCCGGCGATGACTCGCCCGCTGGCCGCCGGGACAGGCACGCAGGCAATGAACGCGTCGCTGTAGGCATCCACGATACGGGAGACATCGGCCGCGCTGCTGTGGGCAGCCGCGGCCCGATCGTCCCAGGGCACGGTCAAGCCCGGTGGGGCCATCCCGCGCAGGCGCGCCAGGACGCGTCGCGCCCGCTGGGGCAGCTCGACCTCGCGGAACCTCGGGACTTCCTCACGGAACTGGCGGTCCCGCTCCTCCGCCCACGCCGTCAGGAACGACGCCGGCTCCCCAAGACCCAGGGCAGCGCTCACCTGGACCGCCGTGCGCTCGACAACGGCGCGCAGGGCTGCACGATCCACCGGCACGAGGGTGTTGCCGAAGTCGAGGGTCACGGCATGGATGCCGGCCAGTTTCACGGGCTCCTCCGATGGGGAGTCTTCGGCCCTGCCGTCAGCGGGCCGCGCTCGACGGGCAGATCTCCCGATACGGACAGTATGTACATGCCATTGCATCCGGCCGCGCCCCGTACTCTCGAGCCCGGATCCCGTCCGCGGCGGTCGCGATGCGATCGCGTGCCTTGGTCAGCCGGTCCGGCTCCACCGCGGCACGACCGATCAACCCTGAATCGAGGAAGTGGAGCTGGACGGCGTCCGGGAGACGCCCCGTCATCGCTTCGTAGGCCATCGCATAGATCTGGAGCTGCAGCGAATCACGGGCACGCTGGCGTGCCTTGAGCGGGTCTCGGACGTCGCTCGACTTGTAATCGGTGATCGTGACCTCCTCGCGGCCGAGCAATTCCAGGGTCGGCTCGATCACGTCGGCGCGCCCGTGCGATGCGGTCGCGAAGGCCGCTGCCACGTCCATGGCCGGGTGGTCGCCGGAGGCCACAATGTCGACGCGATCGAAGCGGCCACGAACGCGGTCTCCGCCGAGCGAGAAGGTGAAATCGCGCTCGACCCACGCCGGCACGACCGCACCTGGAGCGAGCTGGCCCGCGCGAAACCGGCGGAGCGCCGCGCGGCCGGCCTCGAGGCGTGCCTGCTCGTGATCGCGCGAGACGAAGCCCTCATTGGTCCAGGCCCGCTCGAACACCGCGTCGAGTTCCGTCTCGTCGAGCGCCCGGCCACGGGCCTCCGAACGATGGAACTCCTGAACTGCCTGGTGGAGAGCGGCGCCGTAGACGATGGAGTGATGCGGCGCGGTGGGGATGCGGAGGACTTGTCCGTAGTGGTACTTGCGTGGGCAGGTCAGATAGGCATCGATGGCCGAGTGGCTGAGCGTCAGGGGCCCTTCGATCGGAGCCGTGTCACGAGGCCGGGCGGGCGCATCGAGCGGCGCGAACGCGGCGAGCTTCTGGCGAGGATTCGCCGTGAGTGCGCCTGGACCCGGCGTCGCCGCCGAGATCGGCAGGTCGAGCGCCTCGAGCACGAACGGCGAGACGCGACGGGCGCGAACGCCGCCGTAATCCGCGGCACAGGTGAGGATGAGTTCGTCCCGCGCCCTGGTCATCGCGACGTAGAACAGGCGCCGCTCTTCGGGCAGGTGCGGGTCAACCGTTGGTGCCGAACCCTGAATCAGCTGGTCCGGCATGGCGAGCGGCTCGCGCCGCGCGATGGACGGAAATCGCCCCGCCACCAGCCCCGGCAGGACGACCACGGGGAACTCAAGACCCTTGGCCTTGTGCACGGTCATGACGTTCACGGCATCAAGATCCGGGTCTGGATCTGCCGTGGCCGGGTCGTCACCCGCCTCGATCAAGGTGGCCAGGTGAGGCACCAGGAAGACCGCCCGGTCGTCCGACAGGAGCCCGGATCTGGAGCGGACGATGTCGAAGAAGCGGGCCAGGTTGGCCAGCACCTCTTCGGCCGTGGGCGTCTGCGCCGCAACCAGCGCTGCCAGCCAGCCCGACTGCTGCAGGAAGGCATACAGCACCTCCCCGGCGGGCCGGGCGTGGGCGAGTTCCCCCAGGCGCCGGAGGTCCCCGACCAGGCGGGCGATGGCTTGACGCCCGTCCGGAGACGCGGCCGGCGTGCCTGCGCCCACGTCGATGTCGTCCAGGATCGCGAAGGCGGATCGATGGGTCCGTCGGGCCGCCGCCATCACCGCGGACAGGTCGTCCGCCGGAACGCCATAGATCTCCGAGGCCGCGAGGGCGTAGACGTCGGCGCTCGAGGCCGGGTCGGCAACCGCGCGCAGCACCGATAACAGCAGCCTGACCTCGGGCCGACCGTACAACCCCGACGTGCCCGCGAAGCGCCACGGAACGCCGGCCATGTTGAGGCTCCGGAGGATCGGATCCGCGCTGACATTGGCCCGTACGAGGACGGCCAGGTCCCGCGCGCGCATGCCCGCATCGATCCGTCGCCGGAATTCCGCGGCGATCCAGTCCGATTCCTCGGCGCCGGTGGGAAAGGTCCGCAGGCGGACCGGCTGAGCATCGACCGAAGATCGTAGCGGGATCAGCTGCTTCGAGATCCCGACACGGCTCTCCAGGCGATCGGGATCGTTGAAGCGAATGAGCCGGTGAGCCGCGTCGAGGATCGGCGCCGTCGACCGGTAGTTGCGGCGCAGCACGACGGTTCGGGCGCTCGGGTACCGGTCACGAAATTCGAGGATGTTGCTGATCGCGGCGCCGCGAAATCGATAGATCGACTGATCGTCATCCCCGACCACCGTAACGTTGCCGTGTTCCTCCGCAAGCAGGCTCACCAGGGCGGACTGGACCGGGTTGGTGTCCTGGAATTCGTCGACCAGCAGGTATTTGAACCGGCGCCGAACCGTGGACAGGGTGGATGTGGATGCCCGCAGCAGGCGCAGGGCCAGCGAAACCTGATCTCCGAAGTCGATCGCGCCGCTCGATGTGAGCAAGGCGCTGTAGCGCGCGTAGGCGCTGGCCAACTCACCCTGACGGGCCGCCAGGTCGGTGAGAGCGGCGGCAGCCAGTCGATCCGCTGCCCCCTCCGGACCGCCTGCGTCGAGGGCCGCCGCGGCAGCCCGGGCCTCGGCCGCAAGACCGTCCGCGTGTGCCCGGTAGCGATCCGGGCCGACGTCCTCATCCCGACATCGTCCGAACAAGGTTGCCAGGGCGCTGAGGAACCGGGTCGGATCCCCAAGCGGCAGATACGCCTCCAGACCAAGGTCGAACAGGTGCTCTCGGAGGAGAACGACGGTCTCGGCCCGCGAGAGGACGCGTGCATCCGGGGAGATTCCGACCTCAAACGCAAATTCCCGGATCAGCCGGTCTCCGAACGCGTGGAACGTGGAAATGGCGGTATCGGCGAACCCGTAGGGCACGAGCTGGTCGACGCGGAGTTGCATCTCTGCCGCCGACTTCTCGGTGAAGGTCAGCCCGAGGATTTCCGACGGCCGCGCCCTCCGAGTGGCCACCAGCCAGGCGATCCGACGGGTGATCACCTCCGTCTTGCCCGTACCGGCACCGGCCACGACCAGGAGCGGTCCGTCGCCGTGGGTGACCGCCCGACGCTGATCCTGGTTGAGCCCCGCGAGGAGCGCAACCAGGCCGACGTCTTCAGGCTCGGTCGCTGGCTGAGGCGTCAAGCCGGCCCAGACCGGAATCTGGTGGAGCTGGGGCGGTCGACGGCGTGTCCCTCTCCGGACTGCACGGGGTCGACCTGGAGGGGGCTCGCGACGAGGTGGACTTGACTTCATGGGGAGAGCCTGCCGGCCCTCCGTGTCACCTAGCCTGACACGCCCTCGGCGCCAGCTCGGTGGCTGGACGTGTCTGGTCCGTCAGCCGGTCAGCTGCGCGAGTGGCGGGACCGCGACCGCGGCCCGCAATGCCTCTGCCTCCTCGTCGCTGACGGCCGAGTCCGACTGCCCGCCCTTGACGCCCTTGGCATAGACGCGCGTCTGGTTACGGGAGTGGAGACTGCTGACCACGAACCCATCGCCGTGGGCGTCGAGCAGGGCGAGGGCAAAGCTCTGGTTCCCGCCGGTGTCCTCGAACGGGTTGTAGCGGACCAGCCCCACTCGGGCAAACGAACGACGCAGATCGCGCTCCAGGACGGCCGTCCGTGCTTCAACCTCCTCGAGGTCGCGGACGGCCTGATGCACCCTCGTCAGGTGCGCCTCGAGGATCGCCTCGAGGCTCCGTTCCTCACTGCCGCGCGTAATCGCCGCCAGACGGCCGCCGAGCCTTCGGGTCCGGCGCGCCAGGATGATGACGGCCACGATCAGCCCGAGGGCCACCCCGCCGAGGCCGACGACCAGGGTGACGAGATTCGCACTCACGAGAGCGTTGACGTCGATGGTCGGTCCTCCGAAGTGGGTCCTTGAGTCTACCGTCCGAGCGAGGGCGGACTGGTGCGCCTGCGCCGGTGTATCCTCCGGGCCGGTGGGACCGTCCGCCGCCCAACCAGGAGTATGCCGCCCAATGGCGAAGCGCACGCGCTACCCGGCCCGCCCCGCTCCCCATCGCGTCGCCACATCGAAGACCGCGGCGAGCGGAGCCACCGAGATTCGCTCCGGCGGCCTGACCAGCGCCGAAG
>JBKKBB010000005.1:0-9472 GCA_046714395.1 Candidatus Limnocylindrales bacterium
TACGGCCTGGCGACGCAGGAACCGGCCTGGATCACCAGCCGCCAGATCGAGGCGGCCCGGCGCGCCATGACCCGCTCGGTCAAGCGCGGCGGCAAGATCTGGATCCGGGTCTTCCCGGACAAGCCCGTTACCAAGAAGCCGGCCGAGACGCGGATGGGCTCGGGCAAGGGCGCGCCGGACCACTGGGTCGCGGTCGTCAAGCCGGGCCGGATCCTGTTCGAGATGGCGGGCGTCGGCCACGACGAGGCGAAGGAGGCCATGCGTCTCGCAAGCCACAAGCTGCCCGTCGCGACCCGCATTGTGGTGAAGGAGTCCGCCGTGACGGAGGGGTCCGATGACTGACATCGGCAAGGTCCGCGAACTGTCGGATTCGGAGCTCGAGCAGGCCCTTCGCGACGCGAAGCAGGACCTCTGGAGCGCCCGGTTCGCGCTGTCCACCCGACAGCTCAATGATACGAGCACGATCCCGCAGACCCGACGCCGGATTGCCCGGATCCTGACGGTCCAGCGTGAGCGGCTCACCCCGCGAACGGCGACGACCGCGGCGAAGTCGGCGTGAGGAAGACCACCATGCAAGAAGCGAGTCCGTCCGTGCAGGCCCAGCGCAAGACGAAGACCGGCCGGGTCGTGAGCGACAAGATGGACAAGACGATCGTCGTGTCCGTGGAGCGCCTGACCCGCCATCGGCTGTACAAGCGCGTCATCCGCCTGACCACGAAGTTCAAGGCGCACGACGAGCCCAACGACGCGCACGTCGGAGACACAGTGCTGATCGAGGAGTCCCGGCCGCTCTCGGCGACGAAGCGATGGCGTCTGGTGAGCGTCCTGCAGCGAGCCGGCGAGCACGGCACGTCGGCCGATCTCGTCGGCGACGAGCCGGCCGTGACCGAGGCGATTCATGGGGCCGCCCACCCGGGCCGCGCGCGTCATGACGACGTGACGGCAGAAGCAGTCGCCGACGCGACCGACACGGCCGGGGAGGACGCGTGATCCAGCCACAGTCACGCCTGAAGGTCGCCGACAACACGGGTGCGCGGACGATCCAGTGCATCCGGGTGATCGGTCGCTCGCTGAAGACGACGGCCGGCGTGGGTGACGTGATCATCGCCAGCGTCAAGCAGGCGATCCCGAATGCCGCCGTCAAGAAGGGCGATGTCGTCCGTGCCGTCGTGGTCCGGACCGCCAAGGAGTACGGCCGGCCGGACGGGAGCTACATCCGGTTCGACGAGAACGCGGCCGTGCTCATCAACAACCAGGGCAATCCACGCGGGACCCGAATCTTCGGCCCGGTTGCCCGTGAACTCCGAGACCGCAACTACATGAAGATCGTGTCGCTCGCCCCGGAGGTGCTGTGATGGCCCGGGTTTACGAGCACGGCCACCCGACGAGGGTTCCGGAAATCCGGAGCGGCGACCTGGTCGTCGTCCTTGCCGGCAAGGATGCGGGCAAGCGCGGCAAGGTGGAGCGGGTCATCCGCCGGACGGCCAGCGCGGCAGCTCTGCGCGCTCCCTTCCGGCGCGGTACCAACACGAGCGGCACCGCCGTCGTCGTCGAGGGGCTCAACATCGCCAAGCGACATACGAAGCCGCGCCAGAGCGCCGGGCGGACCGATCGCGTGCCGAAGGTGCAGCAGGGCGGGATCCTCGAGATCGCCATGCCGCTCGACGTGTCCAAGGTCATGCTCGTCTGCCCGAGCTGCGACCTGCCCACACGGATCGGCCATGCCACCCTTGGGGATGGCCATCGGGTCCGTGTCTGCAGCCATTGTGGCAAGGCCCTGGAGGTGACGGCGTGATCGCCAGCAACCTGCGGACCCGGTACGAGGCCGAGGCCGTTCCGGGCCTCATCAAGCAGTTCGAGTACCCCAACGCGATGCAGGTGCCGCGCCTCGAGAAGGTCGTGGTCAACATCGGGCTGGGCGAGGCGCTCACGAACGCCAAGGCCGTCGACGCCGCGGTCAAGGACCTCGCCCAGATCACCGGCCAGAAGCCGGTCGTCACGAAGGCCAAGCGATCGATCGCCCAGTTCCGCGTGCGGACCGGCAACCCCATCGGGGTCAAGGTCACGCTGCGCGGTCAGCGCATGTGGGACTTCCTGGAGCGATTCACGCTCCTGGCGCTGCCTCGCATTCGAGACTTCCGCGGCATCCCCGGTCGGTCGTTCGACGGGCGCGGCAATTACACGATCGGACTCAAGGAGCAGATCGCATTCCCTGAGGTCGATTACGACAAGGTGGACCGTCTCCGAGGTTTGGAGATCACGATCGTGACGACGGCAAAGACTGACGAGGAATCCCGGCGCTTGCTGGAACTCCTCGGCATGCCGTTCGCCTCGTAGGCGGGGAGGAGACCATGGCCAAGAAGTCGATGATCGCCAAGGCGAAACGCACTCCGAAGTTCCCGGTCCGCGGGTACCACCGCTGCACCGTGTGCGGGCGGCCGCGGGCATTCATGCGCCGATTCGCCCTGTGCCGGATCTGCTTCCGGGAGCGCGCCCTGGTGGGCGAGTTGCCGGGCGTCACGAAGTCGAGCTGGTAGGAAGCCGATGAATATTTCCGATCCGATTGCAGACATGCTCACGCGCGTCCGGAATGCGTCGCGGGCGCGCCACCTCGAAGTGGCCGTTCCGGCGTCCCGGACCAAGCGTGAGATCGCTCGCATCCTCAAGGCCGAAGGCTTCATCGCCGACTGGACCGAGGAGCAGGCGGGGCCGGGCACCGTCATCAAGGTGACCCTCCGATACGTCGACGGCAAGGTGCCCGTCGTGTCGGGGCTGAAGCGCATCAGCAAGCCCGGGTTGCGTGTGTATGCCGGCAAGACCGACATCCCGCGTGTGCTGGGTGGTTTGGGCATCGTCATCGTCAGCACGAGCCAGGGGATCATGACCGGCGCGCAGGCCCGCAAGGCCGAGCTCGGCGGCGAAGTCCTGGCCTACGTCTGGTAGGCGAGACGATGTCACGAATTGGTCGTCTGCCGATCACGGTGCCGAGCGGCGTGGATATCATGATCGACGGCTCGAGCGTCACGGTGAACGGGCCGAAGGGCACGCTCAATCGAACGCTTCACCGGGACATGCTGGTCAGCCACGAAGCGGGAACGGTCATCGTCGCCCGTCCGAGCGAGCAGAAGACCCACAAGCAGCTCCATGGGCTGACGCGCACGTTGGTCAACAACATGGTCGTCGGCGTGACCGATGGGTACCGCAAGGGCCTTGAGATCACCGGCGTCGGCTATCGAGCGGTCCTGGTCGGGCGGAAGCTCCAGCTCAGCCTAGGCTACAGCCACCTGGTCGAGATCGATCCTCCCGAGGGGATCAGTTTTGAGCTCGAAACACCGACGAAGCTCGCCGTCGTCGGCATTGACAAGGAACTCGTCGGGCAGGTGGCGGCCAAGGTCCGCTCCAGCCGCAAGCCAGAGCCATACAAGGGCAAGGGCGTGCGCTACGTCGGCGAGATCATCCGCCGCAAGGCCGGCAAGGCCGGCAAGATCGGCGCCAAGAAGTAATCACCAGAGGACGACAGGAATGACCCAGGTCGCCAGCCGCGGCGCCGCCCGAAACAAGCGTCACGAACGAATCCGCCTCCACCTGGAGGGGGTTCCGGCGCGGCCGCGTCTTGCGGTATTCCGCAGTCTCAAGAACATCTCCGCGCAGGTCATCGACGATTCGACCGGCACGACGCTCGCTGCGGCCTCGTCTCTGGAGCAGGAGCTGCGCTCCGGCACCGGGAACAAGACGCAGTCGGCAGCGGCCGTCGGCCAGCTCCTCGCCACGCGGGCCAAGACCGCAGGCGTGGTGCGCGTCGTCTTCGATCGGGCCGGTTATCGATATCACGGGCGCGTCAAATCGCTCGCCGAAGCGGCCCGCGAGGCCGGACTCGACTTCTAAGGAGCTGACGTGGCACGGATCGACCCCAACAAACTCGCGCTCGAGGAGCGCGTCGTCCAGATCAATCGCGTCGCGAAGGTCGTCAAGGGCGGCCGTCGCTTCAGCTTCAGCGCGGTCATCGTCGTCGGCGATGGTGCCGGACACGTCGGGGTTGGCCTCGGCAAGGCCGGCGAAGTCCCGGAGGCCATTCGGAAGGGTGTCGAGGATGCCAAGAAGCACCTCATCAAGATCCCCATGGTCGGCACAACGATCCCGCACGAGATCCGTCAGGAGTTCTCCGCCAGCAGCGTTCTGCTCAAGCCGGCCTCCCAGGGAACCGGCGTCATCGCCGGCGGCTCGGTCCGCGCGGTCGTCGAGTCGGCCGGCATCCGGGATATCCTCACGAAGGTTCACGGATCTACGAACCCGGTCAACGTCACACGCGCCACGCTGGAGGCCCTCCGCAACCTTCACTCAGCCGAAGAGCTCGGAGCTCGCCGGGGCATCACGCTGCACAGCCGCATCGCGGGTCAGCCCGCCAGCGAGGTGAACCGTGGTCGCTAGCCTGCGCATCACGCAAACCAGGAGCACGATCGGGCACATCGCCCGGAATCGAGCCACGATCAAGGCACTCGGTCTGCACCGCATCGGCAGCGTCGTCGAGGTTGCCGATAACGAGGCCACCCGAGGGATGGTCCGTCAGGTCCGCTTTCTCGTGTCAGTTGAGGAAATCCCGGCAGCCGCGAACCAGCACGCCCAGGAGAAGGCATGAAGCTCCACGATCTTCAGCCAGCGCCAGGGTCCCGCAAGCCAAGACGACGGGTCGGGCGCGGCATCGCGGCCGGTCAGGGCAAGACCGCCGGACGCGGCACCAAGGGCCAGAAGGCTCGAGCCGGCGGGTCGATTCCCGCCTGGTTCGAAGGCGGCCAGACTCCGCTCCACGTGCGAATTCCGAAGCTGCGCGGTTTTCGGAACCCGTTCAAGATCGAATACGAAATTGTGAACATCGGGTCGATTGATCGACTCCTCGAACTCGGCGTCCTGGAGCCGGGCGAGTTCCCGGGCGCCAAGAAGTCGAAGGCAGCGCCCGCCCCGATCACGGTCAACCAGGAGATCCTCCGGGCGGCCGGGCTCGTGCGGAGCCTGAACAAGCCCATGAAGATCCTCGGCCACGGCGAGATTCGGGCGGCTCTGTTCGTCGTTGCCGACGCCGTCAGCACCTCGGCCAGGGCAAAGATCGAAGCCGCCGGCGGTACGGTCTCGCTGCTTGAGATCCCCACGAGTCGAATGGCCGCGCTCGGCTTCCTTCCTGAAGCCGAGGGCGGAGAGGCTGCAGCGACGGCTGTGGTCGTCGAGGCACCAGTCAAGTCGGCCAAGGCCAGGTCTCGCCCGACCAAGGCCGTCGAAGCGGCGGCCGAGGAAGCCGCGGCATCGGCGGACGACACGACGATCGAGGGCCCGGCAGACGACACGGCGGACGCCTGACCGTGTTCGAGTCCCTGCTCAACGCGTTCCGCGCGCCCGACATCCGGCGCCGCCTTCTGTTCGTCCTCGGGATCCTCATCGTCTACCGACTGCTCGCCCAGGTCCCGCTCCCGGGCGTTGACCGCGAGCAGCTGGCGGCATTCTTCGAACGCAACACCGCATTCGGGATCATCGACCTCTTTGCGGGCGGCGGGCTGTCACAGCTGTCGATCGTGGGACTTGCGATGAACCCCTACATCAACGCGTCCATCATCATGCAGCTCATGCAGGGGGTCATTCCCTCGTTGCAGGCCCTGAGTCGCGAGGGCGAGTACGGGCGCCAGAAGCTTAACCAGTACACCCGCTACCTGACGATCCCGATGGCCTTCCTGCAGGCATTTGGGATCCTTTCCGCGCTGAACGCCGACGCGATCATCATCGGCGGGTTCGGGCTCGGGAACGCCATGTCGTGGGTCCAGATGGTCTCGATGGTCGCCGGCGCCGTGATTCTGATGTGGCTCGGCGAGTTGATCACCGAGAAGGGGATCGGCAACGGCATCAGCTTCATCATCTTCGCCGGCATCGTCAGCCAGGCTCCGTCGGCCCTGGCTGGGCTGCTCGGGGGCGGCCAGCAGATCCGGGACATCGTCCTGTTCGCAATCCTCGCGATCGTTGCGGTCACGGTGATCATCTACATCCAGGAAGGGCAGCGCCGGATCCCGATCCAATATGCGAGTCGCGTTCGCGGCCGGCGAATGTATCAGGGCGGGCAGACGTTCCTCCCCCTGCGCGTCAACCTGGCCGGCGTGATCCCGATCATCTTCGCGGTCTCGATCCTCCAGTTCCCGGCACAGCTCGCCTTGTACTTCTCGTACTCCCAGGTTCAGGGCGTGCGGGACGTCGCGACGGCGATCGCCGGGTTCCTCGGGTCCACGACGATCCAGTACGCGATCATGTATTTCCTCCTGACCATCGGATTCACCTACTTCTACACCGCCTTCACGTTCAAGCCGGATGAGACCGCGGAACAGCTGCGCAAGAATGGCGGTTTCATCCCCGGGATTCGTCCAGGCCGTCCGACCCAGGATTACCTCTCCCGAGTGGTCTCACGGATCACGCTCGCCGGTGCGCTCTTCCTCGGGACGGTTGCAGTCGCGCCCGTCCTCGCCGGCGTGCTCGACCCCAGCCTGCAGGGCTTTGCGCTGGGCGGTACCGGCCTCCTGATCGTCGTATCGGTCGTCGTGGAGACCATGAAACAGATCGAGGCACAGCTGATGATGCGCAATTACGAGGGCTTCATCCGGTGATCATCGTCGTGCTGCTCGGCGCGCCGGGCGCCGGGAAGGGCACGCAGGCCGCGGTCCTGGCGAACCGCCTCGGGATCCCGCACATCGCCACCGGGGACATCTTCCGCGCCGCGATTCGCGCCGCTACGCTCGTCGGACTCGAGGCCAAGCGCTACATGGACAGCGGTCGGCTCGTCCCGGACGACGTGACCATCCGGATGCTCGAGGAACGCCTTGAGATGCCGGACGCGGCAGGTGGGGCGATTCTCGATGGCTTTCCGCGAACGGCGGTCCAGGCCGTCTCACTCGACGAGTTCCTGGTCGAGCACGGGACCGGCGTCAGCGCCGCCCTCCTGATCGACGTGCCGGCCGAGGACCTGGTGGAGCGACTCTCGGGGCGACGCGTCTGTCAGGCCGCCGGGCACCTGTTCCACGTGCGGCTCAATCCACCCCGCGAACCCGGTACCTGCGACATTGATGGATCGGCCCTGCTTCAGCGGGCCGATGACACCCCGGACACGATTCGGGCCCGCTTGAGCGGCACCCTGGATGACCTGTCGGATGTCGAGACGTACTATCGGCACACGGCCGTCCTCCGCATCGTCGACGGGCGTCGCCCGATCCCCGACGTTTCGGCGGGCCTGCTGGCGGCCCTCGGCTTTGGCGACGCCCCCGGCGGCGACCTATCCGCCGGTCCAGCCTGAACCGTGGTCTCTCGCAAGTCAAAGGTCGAGATCGACAAGATGCGGCGGGCCGGGCGAGTAGTGGCCGAGGTCCTGGCGCTCGTCGAATCCGAGCTGAAGCCTGGTGTGACAACAGCGCACCTGGATCGACTGGCCGAACAGCACATCCGGGCATCCGGCGGGACCCCCTCGTTCAAGGGCTATCTCGGCGGCGGTCGATACGGTCGTGGTTCAGGGGCTTTTCCGGCCAGCCTGTGCATCTCGCTCGATGCCGAAGTCGTCCACGGCATCCCCGGCGAGCGCGTCATCCGCGACGGCCAGATCGTCTCCGTTGACGTTGGCGCGATCGTCGACGGATGGCATGGCGATGCGGCCCGGACGTTCATCGTCGGCGCCGCGAGCGAAGAGGTCCGGGAGCTCGTCACCGCCACGCAGCTCGCGATGATGGCCGGCATCGCCGCGGCCGTGCCGGGCCACCGAGTCGGTGACATCTCGGCCGCCGTCGAAGACATCGGCAGGGAGGCCGGCTACGGCATCGTCCGCCAGTTCGTCGGCCATGGCATCGGGACCGAGATGCACCAGGATCCGCAGATTCCCAACTATCGAACCGGCTACCGCGGCCTGGAGCTGCAGGCCGGCATGTGCCTGGCCATCGAGCCGATGTTCACGCTTGGTGGGGCCGAAGTCGAGGTCATGCCGGACCGCTGGACCGTGGTGACCGCGGATGGATCCCTGGCTGCCCATTTCGAACACACGATCGCCATCACCGAACACGGTCCAGAGATCCTGACCACCGTTTGACTCGGGGTTGCCCGAGGTCGACAGTTTCTGATACGCTACGCGTTCGTGTGTCGGCCCGCCGGGCCGGCACTCGGCGTGAGAAAGGGACGCAGCACCGCCCGTGGCAAAGCGAGACGCGATTGAAGTTGAAGGAACGGTTCTCGAACCGCTCCCGAACACCATGTTCGCGGTCGAGCTTGAGAACGGCCACCGGGTGCTGGCCCACATCTCCGGCAAGCTCCGCATGAATTTTATCCGGATCCTGCCGGGTGATCGCGTTCGGGTGGAACTCTCCCCGTACGACCTGACGCGCGGTCGCATCACCTACCGGCTCAAGTAAGCAATCGTCCGGCTGCCGTGGCAGCCCCCACGACCGAGGAACCGTTGAAAGTCAGAGCTTCCATCAAGGCGCGCTGTGACAACTGCAAGGTGATTCGTCGCCACGGCACCGTGATGGTCATCTGCACGAACCCGAAACACAAGCAGCGGCAGGGGTAGCAGATGGCTCGCATCGCCGGCATTGACATCCCACGCGAAAAGCGCGTGGAAGTGGCCCTCACCTACATCTTCGGGATCGGTTTGCCCACCGCGCAGAAGATCCTCACCCAGACCAACGTCAACGGCGACACCCGTGTCCGCGACCTGACCGAAGAGCAGGTCAACCGACTCCGGGAGCTCATCGATCGCCGCTTCAAGGTCGAGGGTGACCTCCGCCGAGAAGTGGCGCTCAACGTCAAGCGACTGATCGAGATCGGCTCGTACCGTGGCCTTCGCCATCGGCGAAACCTCCCGGTTCGCGGGCAGCGAACGAAGACAAATGCCCGGCAGCGGCGCGGACCGAAGAAGACGGTCGGCGCGCGCCGCAAGGTGACCAAGTAGCAATGAGGGACTCCGAAACGCATGGCTGAACGGAAGCGGGCTGTCAAGCAGCGTCGCCGGGAGAAGAAGAACGTGCCCCAGGGGCATGTCCATGTCCTGGCGTCCTTCAACAACACGATCATCACGATCACCGATCTCAGTGGCGCGGTGATCAGCTGGGGTTCCTCCGGCGTGGCCGGGTTCAAGGGTTCCCGAAAGAGCACCCCGTACGCCGCCGCGATGTCCGCCGAGATCGCCGCGCGCAAGGCGATGGAGCACGGGATGCGTCAGGTCGAGGTCTACGTCAAGGGGCCAGGCGCCGGCCGCGAGCAGGCCGTCCGATCACTGCAGACGGCCGGCCTCGAAGTCACCGCGATCACCGACGTGACGCCAATCCCGCACAACGGATGCCGCCCGCCCAAGCGGCGCCGGGTCTGAGCGGAGACAGGAACGAATGGCCAGATACACTGAAGCCGTCTGCCGCCTGTGCCGACGGGAGGGCGCCAAGCTCTTCCTGAAGGGCACCCGCTGCTACTC
>JBKKBB010000006.1:0-3819 GCA_046714395.1 Candidatus Limnocylindrales bacterium
GTGTAGTCGGCGCGGCTCCGCTTCGCCTCGCCGTTGATCTCCTCGGTGAAGTAGTCAAACGTGCCGGAGTCGGCCCCCGGCCCGAACAGCTCGATCTTCTCGGCCGGCCATCCCGCGCGGACGTCTGCCCAGGTGGTCACCGTGCTGCCCTGATCCCAGATCGCCTTGAGCTCGTCGGTCGTGAGGCAGTCGACAAAGTCGTTGGCGGGGTTGACCACGACCGACAGTCCGTCGTAGGCCACTTTCAGCTCCACCGGCTTGATCCCGGCGTTCGTGCACAGCGTTGCTTCGGACAGCTCGTCGTCGGCGGTCCCGAGCTGGCCGTCCGCGCCAGGCTTGTCCTCCGACTTGATCGGACGGGACGCGTCATTCGCGTCGGTCTCGGTGGAGCAGAACTTCTTGAACCCGCCCCCGGTCCCGGAGATGGCGACCGTCACCTTGACGTTGGGGTGCTCGATCTGGAACTCCTCGGCGACCGCTGCGGTGATCGGAAAGACGGTCGACGAGCCGTCGATCGCGACCTCGCCACTGAGCGGCTCGGATGAGGAGCCGTCGGTCGTCCCCGGGGCGGAGCTGGCGCCGGGGCTGATGGCGGCGCCGCCGCCACATGCGGCGAGGGCGACGACTGCCCCGAGCAGGATCGCCGTTCGGCGTCCGGTCTGGCGAAATCTCACGTCGATGGTTCCTCCTGGTTGCCGGGCCGCTCCCGGCGGCCGCGCGATGTGGCAAGGCTCGTTCTGCCGATTCTCGACACCCGAAGCCTCGGCCGCCGCCGTCAACCCACGATCGGCGTCCGGTTAACGCTCGGTGAACGGGGTTCCGGCCGCGATGAGCGCGCGCTCGAGCTTGGAGTTTGTCGCCGGCACAAGGTCGGACCGTCCCGCGAGGAGGACACCGAGGGCGTCGAGGTCCGTCTCGTTGCCCGATCGAAGCTCGCACTCCAGCTCGATCCAGCGGTCCGGCCCGCCATGTGGCCGCTCGAACTCGACCTCGTCCAGGCTCAGCTCGAGGAGGCTTGCACCGATCCGCACATCGCGTTGGAGTCGACGCTGGTTGAGCGTGACGATGGTGGTCAATGGGGCGTCCCCGATCACTTCGAGGAGGCGCTCACGAGCCGCGCTCGGAGGCCAGCCGCACGGGTCGTCATCGACGCTCGCATCGCCCTCGATCTCGAGGCGGCGATGAGCGGAGCCCTGGCCGAGTCGTGCCAGCGACTTCAAGGTGAACCTGCGCGCGCCTGCACGGGTTCGGATCCGGGCCACGAGGCCGGCTGCCCGCAACGCACGGGACGCCGTGTCCAGATACTGATCCTGGAGCTCGACGATCCTGACCGGACCGACCGGCACCACGCCCGGCAGAACGCCACTGGGATCCACGATGATGGCTTGCATCGCGGCCGCGTCGAGCACGATGAACTTGAGCTCGACTTCCACCGAGTTCGGTGGGTCTGGGGCGCGATCAGCGCTCGGCGGCGCAGATGGCACAGGGGCACCGGTCGCGCAGCAACACAAACGGGTAGTAGCCGGTGCTGTGGCCATCCGCCCATTCCGGCGCGATGGCATACGAGCCGATCAGGTGCACGTCCACGAGTCGTGTCTGCTCGGCGGTCAGCGTCGGGGCCGTATCGAGCCAGCCGGGCATGCCGGCCTCGCCGCGACAGTGGGCACATGGACACAGCCAACGCAGGGCCACGGCCTCGAAGACCGTCTGATGCTCGTCGGCCCAGTCGAGCTGGAGCGTGCCCGCGGAGCGGTCCGCATGGATGCGCACCGGCCGGGCCTGATCATCGGATGGAAGCGTCCCCATCGGCCGATTGTGCCTTGCCACGGCGGATGGCGCTCCCGCGCCGATCGGCCCTCGAAGAACGAGGCCACCGGCAGCCCCGCACGCGCTCTCGCTGAGCGATGATCAGCCCGTGACAGAACCGATGATCACGACGCCCGTCGAGGCGGCGGCGCACGCTCAGGATGTCGCTTCGGTCGCGGCCGCGCTGGCGGTTGATCCAACGCGTGGCCTGTCCGCCGCCGAGGCAACGACCCGATTGGTGACGGCCGGCCCCAACGAGTTAGAGCCGGTGCACCGGAGTTCCATCCTGGGCATGATCGCCGAGGCAGCCAGCGAGCCATTCGTGCTGCTCCTGGCGGCTGCGGGGCTTGCGGCGATCCTGCTCAACGAGGTCCGCGACGGAGTCCTCATCCTGATCGGGCTCATCCCGATCGTCGGTGCGGACGTGGTGACCGAATACCGTGGCGACCGGGCCCTCGACGCGCTGCGGGATGCGTCCGCTCCCGTCGCGCGGGTGCGCCGCGACGGGCACGCCCTGGACGTTCCGGCTGCCGAGCTCGTCCCGGGAGACGTCGTCCTGCTCCGTGCGGGCGACATCGTGCCGGCCGACCTGCGGATCAGCCGGGCCGAGCGAATGCTCTTAGATCGGAGCGTCCTGACCGGCGAATCGGTGCCCGAGCAGGGTCGCGTCGAGCCGGATTCCGCCGGCGCGGTCCTCGCCGACCGACGCGCCATCGCGTACGGCGGGACGAGCGTCGTCGGCGGGCGCGGGGAGGGAATCGTCGTCGCAACCGGGGTGGCGACCGAGGTTGGCCGCATCGCCGATCGGCTGACCGGGCCGACCACCCGTCGATCGCCTCTCCAGCGCGAATTGGAGCGCCTGGTCCGGATCCTCCTCGTGATCGCCGTCGCCTTGATCGCGGTCGTCACGGGCCTCGGGTTCCTCCGCGGGCAGACCCTCGGCCAGAACGTTCTGGCCGGCATCTCAGCCGCCATCGCCGCGATCCCGGAGGAACCGCCCGTCCTGCTTGCGGTGGTCCTCGGGCTCGGCGCGTACAGGCTCCTCAAACGAGGGGTTCTCGTCCGTCGCCTGAACGCCGAGGAGGTCCTTGGGGCAATTGACCTGATCGTGACGGACAAGACCGGCACGCTCACCCTGAACCGGCTGGACATCGCCACGGTCCGCACGGCCGCGGGTGCGATCACCGATCGCGCGCTCCGGACGAGACTCCTGGCCGATGCCCTCCGAGCCGAAGCCGATGCCTGGGCCCGGGCCGACGGGATCCCGGCCGGATCCTTCACCAATGCGATCGATCGTGCCCTCGAGGGCGAGGGCATCCCGACCACGCTCGACCCGAGCGAGCTCATCTCGGCCGAACCGCCGACGAGCGGGCGACCGGTGTCGATCACCGTTTCGCGCCGGGCAGGCGTGCCGGAGCGGCTCGCGACCGGGGCTCCAGAGTCGATCCTCGCCATGGATGGCAGCGCCGACCGCGAGACCCTCGCCGCCTGGCAGGCGCAGGCGGATCTCGGCACGACCGCTGGCGAGCGCCTGATCGGCATCGCCCGGGCCCCGATCGGCGGTCATTGGGAGATCGTGGCGATGGTGGGATTCGCAGACCCATTGCGGAAGGGCATCGGGGCGGCGCTTCGGGAGGCCCGTGGCGCCGGCATTCAGACGATGGTCGTGACCGGCGACCATCCCGCGACGGCGGCAGCCATCGCCCGCGCCGCCGGGCTTTCGGGCGACCGGATCGCGACCGGCGCCGACGACCGGACCGTGAAGGTCTGGGACGCGAAGCTCGGCGACGAGCTCGCCTCCTTCGAGCTCGAGAACCAGGTGCGGGCCCTCGCGTGGAAGCCCGACGGCACGCGGCTCGTCGCGACCGACCCGGCGGGCACGGTCCACCTCCTCGACCCCGGCGCGAAGAAGGTCGTCCGCCGCGTCGAGACCGTGAAGGACGGCGCGAACGTCGTCGCGTTCGACCGCTCGGACCTCCTCGTCTGCTCGGGCGTGGCCGAGCTCCTCCGCAC
>JBKKBB010000007.1:0-5198 GCA_046714395.1 Candidatus Limnocylindrales bacterium
AGACGATATTCTGCTGACCATGCAGGAGCTTCGCAGCCTGGGCCTGGACGGCAGCCACCACACGCGGGTGGGCGTGGCCGGTGTTGGTTACCCCGATCCCTGACGAGTAATCGAGGTATCGCTCGCCACTCGGCGTGACCAGCCACGAGCCCTCGCCGTGGTCAACCTCGATGTTCGTGATCCGACCCCACACGGCCGGCACGACCCCGTGGTCGGGGAATGCGCCCGGTCCCGTCATGAGGGCCGCGACGCGGCGTTCTGTCGAGCGCTGCGGTTCTGCAGGACCGTCGAGACCACCACGAGGGTGATCGCCAGGAAGAAGATCGCCGTGCCGATCACGTGGATCTGCGGCGGCAGGTTGTTCCGAATGCTCGCCCAGACCCAGATCGGGAACGTGTTGGATGTCCCGGACGTGAAGTTCGTGATGATGAAGTCATCGATCGACAGCGAGAACGCAAGGAGTGCCGCGGCCAGGATCCCGGGGAAGATGAGCGGGAAAGTGACCCGCCAGAACGTTGACCACTCGTTGGCCCCGAGGTCCATTGCGGCCTCCTCGAGGCGTCGGTCGAACCCGGCCATCCTGGCCCGGACAGTGACGATTACATAGCTGATGTTGAACATGATGTGGGCGACGAGGATCGTCTGGATACCCATCGGGAAGAGCACCCCGCCCGACAGGGACTTCCAGGGATCGAACGCCGTGGCGACAAACAGGGTGAGCAAGCTGGCCCCCATGACGATCTCCGGGGTGGCCATCGGTACGAAGATCAGGGCGCCGATCATCCGTCCGCCCCGGAACTCGTATCGGGTCAAGGCAAGGGCCACCATGGTCCCTAGCGCGGTCGCCGCGATGGTCGACACGAAGGCCACGATCAGGCTGTTCACGAGGGCCGCCTGCAGGCCCAGTCGGGCGAACGGGTTGAGCCACGCGGAGAGCGAAAAATGGCCCCAGATGAAATTGAACCGGCCGGGCGGGTCGTTGAACGAGAACGCGATCATCACGAAGATCGGGGTGAGCAGATAGAGGATGGCGAGCGCCATGAACAACGGGACCAGGCGCTGGTTGATCCAGCTCGCGACCGGTCGCCAGCCGCCGGGGCGCCGCTCGATCGCGAGGCCGGCTGGTCCCGTCGCCGCGGCCGCGGCCGTCATCCTGCCCGTCCTCCGGCGAGACCCTCGGCACCGAGGCCACGCGCGTAGAAGAAGATCGAGATCAGGATTGCACCCATCAGGATGAACGACAGCGCAGCCGCGGTCGGGTAGTCGTTCTGCTCGAGGAATCGGCTCTGGATGACGTTTCCGATCATCTGGGTCTTCGGGTTGCCGAGCAGCTCCGCATTGACGTAATCGCCGATCGACGGGATGAAGGTCAGGATTGATCCGGCGAACACGCCGGGCAGGCTGAGTGGGAAGATGACTCGGACAAAGGCCTCAGAGATCAACAAGCCGCCGACCGCGGCTCCGATGCCGCCGGTGACGAGCACGGCGCCGATGAGGACTCCGGTACCGTCGCCGCCCAGGCTCGCGTAGCCCAGGCCGAGCATGAGCGCGGCTCCGAAGAGCGCTCCGAAGGTGCCGCCGACCGTGGCACCCGTCCGATGCCACGGGCCCGCGTACAGGTCCCGCGCCGCCTCCACCAGACGGAAGTCGATCTTCTCCAGCGATGTGTACAGCGGCAGGACCATGAACGGCAGGAACTGGTAAACCAGCCCGGACACGACGGCGA
Organism: Candidatus Limnocylindrales bacterium; assembly: GCA_046714395.1. Classification (GTDB taxonomy): domain Bacteria; phylum Chloroflexota; class Limnocylindria; order Limnocylindrales; family CSP1-4; genus UBA5189. Next base: position 1,727 of record JBKKBB010000007.1, read on the forward strand.
GCGGGGTCCGCAGCACCGTGAAGTTGTCCGGCACGATCGCGAGGACGTCCCGCGCCAGCCACAGCACCGGCCCGCTCTCGCCGAGGATGATCCGCCACGAGATGGTCCGGATGAGGAAGCTCGTGAAGAACGGGGCGATGACCAGGAACAGCAGCAGGTTCTTGTACCGGCCGCCGCGGAACGCGATGCCGTAGGCCAACGGGAACCCGATCACGAAGGTCAGAATCGTGGCCAGCCCACCGAACACGATCGAATTCCCGACCTGGGTCGGGAACTTCGTGACGGCCGTCGCGTAGTTACCGAATTCCCATGAGAACCGGAAGCCCGTCCCAAGTGTCCCGCTCGACAGCGACATCACCACCATCTGGATGTTCGGCAGCACGAAGAAGAGCACGAGCCAGAGCAGCCCGGGCGCCATGAGCAACCACGGGATCAGCCAGCGCCGCCGCGCGAACACCGTCGCTCCCGTGTCCAGGTGGCGGTCAGGCGCCGGCGAGGTCCGCGTAGAGCTCCTTGATCGGGCCCTCGACCGCCTCGTCGTCCCAGGTCGCCTCCGGATACTGCTTGGCGAGCACGTCGGCGGGCGGGAACAGCAGCGGGTTGTCGCCGGCCTCCGGATCGAGCGCCTTGATCGCTTCCGCGACACCCTTGACCGGCGAGATGTAGTAGATGAAGTTGGCGATGGCGGCCGCGCGGTCGACGTCGAAGACCCAGTCGACCATCAGCTCGGCCGTGTACTTGTTCCTGGCGCCCTTTGGAATGAGGAGGTTGTCCGTGAAGACCATCGATCCCTCTTCGGGGTAGACGAAACGGTCGTCGTCACCGCCAGACGACGCCAGGTCGCCCGACCAGACGATCGATGCCCACGTATCGCCCGAGGCGAAGAACTGGAGGTACTCGTTGCCCGTGAAGGCCGTGATGTGCCCACTCTCCACGTACGGCTTCAGGAAATCGTGGACTACCTGGACGTCGGCGACATCGATCTGGTCCGGATCGTGGTCGGAGGCCGACTTGCCCTGATCCCGCAGCATGAGGTGGACGAGGCCGAAGGTATCGCGCGACTCGGACAGGAGGGTGACTTTGCCCGCGAATGCCGGATCGAACAGGTCCGCGATCTTGGTCAGGTCGCGTCCGGTGGAGGCCACGTTGTAGCCGATCCCGAGCGCGCCGGACTGCCAAGGGTAGTGGTACTCCAAGTTCGGATCCCACCCGAGCCCCTTGTACTCGTCGCGGACATTGGCCACGGCCGTCGGAACATGGGCCGGATCGATCTTCTCGGCCCAGCCGGACTTGATGACCCGCGCGGCCATCCAGTCCGTCAGCACGATCAGGTCCCAGCCTGTATCGGCTCCAGCCTGGAGCTGCTGACGGATCGTGGCCATGAAGGTCTCGTTGTCCTCGATCTCCGCGTTGGCGTAGTCGACCTCGACCTTGTACTCCTCCCTAAACTGATCGAGCGTGGGTGACGGGAGGACGTACTCGTCCTCGCCGTCGGCGCCGGTGACGGTCGTCAGGTCGATATACGCGTCCCAGTTCGCGAAATGGAGTGGGCCGGTGATCTCGGTGCTGCCCGCCGTCGGCTGAGCCGAGCTGCCGGTGCCACAGGCCGCGAGGAAGGCCGCAAAACCCGCCATCGTGGATCCCTGGAGGAATAGCCGGCGTGTGACCGGCGTGGCCCGGATCACCTGGTCGAGGTCGGTCATTGAGTTCGGCTCCTCCCATGCATTGGTAGATCGCGTCGCATCAGTTGGTGGCGGGCGATCCCGTTGGGCTAGTCCTGTCCGTGGCGACCGCAAAGGTGTGGTCGGGCGACCAGCTGAGATGGACGTCCTGGCCGGGCCGATGCAATGACCCGTGCGACGTTCTGGAAAGGTTCTGCTCGAAGACCGTGACTCGGTCACCTCCAGGCGACTTCACGATGTAGCTCGTCGAGGCGCCGAGATACGAGGCATCGAGGACCCGTCCCTGAAGCCGGTTCATCTGGTCCGGGATCGAGGCGGCGTCTGCATGCAAGCGGATCTTCTCCGGCCGGACGCCGATCTTGATGGAGGTGTGTCCGTTGACGACCGCCGACGGGACGCGGACCACCGCGCCATCGGCGAGGCGGGCCGCGACGTACTCGCCATCGCGGTCTCCGAGCGTCGCCGGAAGCAGGTTGCTGACGCCGAGGAAGCCGGCGACGAATTCAGTCGCCGGCCGCTCGTATAGCGTCTCCGGGTCTCCGAGCTGCTCGTACTTGCCGCGATTCATGACGGCGATACGATCGGACATCGTCATCGCCTCCTCCTGGTCGTGGGTCACGTAGATGAACGTGATCCCGACCTCCTCCTGGATCCGCTTCAGCTCCACCTGCATCTGCTTGCGCAGCTTCAGGTCCAGCGCGCCGAGGGGTTCGTCGAGGAGCAGGACCGCCGGCTTGTTCACGAGCGCCCGGGCCAGGGCGACGCGCTGCGCCTGGCCGCCCGAGATCTGGGCCGGTTTCCGCCGCTCGAAGCCCGGCAGCTCGACGAGTTCGAGCATCTCCCTGACGCGCTGCTTGACCTCGGACTCCGCAACATGACGGCGTCGCAGACCGAAGGCCACGTTGTCGAAGATCGTGAGGTGCGGGAAAAGGGCGTAGTTCTGGAAGACGGTGTTGACGTTGCGCTGATATGGCGGCAGCCAGGTCACGTCCTGGCCGGCCAGCTCAATCGTCCCCGACGTCGGCTGCTCGAATCCGCCGATCATCCGGAGCGTCGTGGTATTGCAACAGCCGGACGGTCCGAGGAGGCTGAAGAACTCACCGTCCTCAACCTCGAGGTCGATGTGGTCCACGGCGACGATGAGGCCGTCGTCGCCCGGTTGGACGTACTGCGCGACGCGACGCCCGGCGGCATCGCCCCCGAAGGCCTTGTACACCTTCGTGAGTCTGACCTCGACCTCGGGCACGTTCGTCTCGCTCCTCCGAACTGCTGGGCCGAAACGTCTATCGCCGCACGGCGATTCGAATGCAGACAGCGGCAGGTGTGGGCCGAGAATAGGCGCGGCCGGTCACGGGTGTCAAACGCAGGAAGTCTCGAATCGCCCGCCCGGAACGGCACGAATCTCGCACCAATCCCGAGCCTGGGCGACGAACTTCGGACCAAACAGTCTCGTCAACCGGGCCCGCATCCACTTCTCCGACTGACTCCTGGCCAGGTCGTTCAGCGGTTCCGCAGAGGGTCCGAGACGCATTCGACGGGTCGGGTCTACGATATCGACGCCAACCCCGCCTGTATCCCTGTTCGAAGCCCGAGGATCGCATGCCGCAGGTCACCGAAGCCGCCGTCATGGCCGCCTTGCGCACGGTGCAGGAACCGGAACTCGGCGGCGACCTCGTCACCCGCAACATGATCAAGGACCTCTCGCTCGACGGCGTCGCGGTGGCATTCACGATCGAGCTGACCACGCCGGCGTGCCCCCTCAAGGACGAGATCGAGTCCCGGGTCCGAAC
>JBKKBB010000008.1:0-5720 GCA_046714395.1 Candidatus Limnocylindrales bacterium
TCGTGGCCCCACTTCGGACGCACCGGCCATCAGCGTGCGCCATCTCCTGACGATGGCCTCGGGGCTCGCAACCGACGATCCATGGGGCGATCGGCAGCAAGGCCTCGACCTCGCGCAGTTCTCGGCGTTCCTTGGCGGTCCGTTGACCTTTGCCTGGGCGCCGGGAACGAGGTTCGAGTATTCAAACCTTGGCTACGGCATCCTCGGCCGGCTGATCACGAATGTCGGCGGCGAGGAATACCGTCACGTCGTGCGCCGCCGTCTCCTCGATCCGCTGGGGATGCTGGCGACTACGTACCTCGAGGAAGAAGTCCCCGCAGACCGTCTCGCCCGTGGCTACCTCTGGCGCGACGACGCATACATCGAGGAACCGATCGACCCGTACGGGGCGCTGGCTTCGATGGGCGGCATCTTCACCTCGGTCCGGGACCTCGCCCGATGGGTCGGGTTCTTCACCGGCGCCTACCCGCCGCGTGATGACCCAGACGGCGCCGAACCCCTGTCTCGCGCCAGTCGACGCGAGATGCAGCAGGCTGCCGGAGCGTCGTGGCCGAGCGTCACCCAGGCCCACCCGGATACCGAGGTGGAGGTGGCCGCCGGTGGGTACGGATTCGGGTTGTTCGTCGAAGACAACCTGCGATGGGGCCGGATCGTGGGGCACGGTGGCGGATACCCGGGCTTCGGCTCCAACATGCGCTGGCAGCCGTCCTCCGGACTCGGTGTGATTGTGCTGGCGAATCATCGCTATGCGCCGAGTGCGCTGCTCGGCCGTGAACTCATGGCCGCCCTGCTCGGGGCCACGGCAGTTCCCGCCCGGCGCATCCAACCATCGTCGGCCCTGTCGGGCGCGCGCGCGGATGTCGAGCGGCTACTGGTCGAGTGGGATCAGGACCTGGCCGGGCGCTTGTTCGCGATGAACGTGGAACTGGACGAGCCGATCGCGCGGCGGCAGGACGAGATCGCGCGCATCCGTGCGCTGCATGGCGCACTCCGACGGGACCCGGACATGCCAGAGCAGTCACAGACGCCGCTCCATGCGGTGTGGTGGTTGGCCGATTCACACGGTGGCCGCGTCCGCGTCGAGATCCGCCTCTCGCCAGAGGCCACCGCCCTGGTGCAGACGTTTGATCTGACATCGGTTGCCGCAGCGAACCAGGCGATGGTGAAGAGGGCGACCGACGTGGTCGCCGCGGTGAATGGCCCGCAGCAGTTTCTCCCGGCGGACCTTGCGCTCGGCCCGGAGATCGATCGGGCGGCGCTGGATCGGATCGTGCACATTGTCGCGGCCCGATTCGCTCCCCTGAGGTTGGGCCCCGCGGTTGCCGGTGACGGTCGGCAAACCGCGACGTGGCGACTCCGCGGCGATCGCGGCGAGTTGGAGCTGACCATGACGATCGATCCCGTTGCGGAGCTCGTCACCTCATTGGCACTCGCGCAGCATCTCCCGACGATGCCTCAGCACGGAGACTGAGCAGAACATAGAGCGCGAAGGGCCCTGGGACGATGCGTCAGCGAATTTCGATCGAGCGCTTCGAGAGTCCGTAGGCAAAGCCCTCGATCGGGAAGGACGGGGCATCCTCCGGCCGGGCCACCGCGCCGAGGGTCACGAACAGGGGAGCGAAGTGCTCGACCGTCGGGTGCGCGTAGGGCATCCCGGGGGCCTTCTCGCGGAAGTCGAAGAGCGTGTCCAGGTCACCCGCCTCGAGTGCCTCGCGAGCCCAGTCGTCGAAGTCGATCGACCACTGCGGGGCGCCCGGCTTGCCCATGAAGTACTCCCGGATGAACGGCAGACCGTGGGTCAGGAACCCGCTGCCGATGATCAGGACCCCCTCATCGCGAAGCGGCGCGAGGCGCCTGCCGACCTCGAACAGGTGGTTCGGTTCCAGATCCGGCATGGACATCTGGAGGACCGGAATGTCGGCATCCGGGTACATCGCCATCAGCGGTACCCAGGCGCCGTGGTCCAGGCCTCGGGACTCGCGATCCATCACGGGCTCGTTGGCAGGCATCAGGCCCTTGACCTTCGCCGCGAGCTCCGGCGCGCCCGGCGCGTCATAGGTCATGTCGTAGTAGTGCTGGGGAAATCCGTAGAAGTCGTAGACGAGCGGCACCTTCCGCGTCGCGCTCAGGGCCAGCGGCGCCGTCTGCCAGTGCGCGCTCACGATCAGGATGGCGCTCGGGCGGGGGAGGCCGGCCGCCCAGCCATTCAGCTGGCCCATCCAGTTCGCGTCCTCGAGCAGCGGCGGTGCGCCGTGGCCGAGGTAGAGCGCAGGCATCGGCCCGGCGGTCTCGCTGGGGAGGATTGATTCGGTCATCTGGAGGGGCTCCGTCATGTCTGGTGGCTCACCCGACCCGGACACAGTACCGTGCCCGGGCCGGGAGGGATTCGTCAGGCGGCAATCGCCTTCTCGGGGGCCCCGATGAGGACGAACGAGGAGTTCCAGCTGCCGCCGGTGCGGAGCTGGAGGGCGATGTTGAGCCAGGCGAGGGACTCGAGCTCGCGCGCACTGGCCAGCGGGCCGGCGTCCACCGGCCGAAGCCCGATCGCCTTCATGAGCTCGGCCACCGTGGCCTTGGCGTCGGCGTCGTCCGCGGCGATGAGCCCGTCGACGGTCTGCCCGTGGACGGCCGTGTCGGCCTGGATCGAGGCGAACAGCGTGTTGAACGCCTTGACGACTCGGGCTCCCGGCACCTGCGCCGCGACGCGCTCCGCGCCGGACGGTCCACCTTCGGTAGCGAGGCCCGAGTAGTCCGTCTTGAGCGGATTCGTGGTGTCGATGACGATCTTGCCGATCGCCGCGGCCGCGATCTCCTTCGTCACGCTCTTCACCGCGCTGAAGGGGATGGCGAGGACGATGACGTCCGCGGCCTCTGCCGCTGCCAGGGCGGAGGGGGCAACCGACGCGCCGATCTGCTCGGCGACGGTCGTGGCCTTGACCGAGTCGCGGGCCGTGACGGTCACGCGGTGGCCGGCGCCGACGAGCGATCTGCCCAGCGCCGTGCCGACGTTGCCGCTGCCGATGATTGCAATATTCATGGCTGTGTCCTGGTCCTTCTCTGCGCTCGCGATAATCCGCGAACCCGCTATGCTTACTTCTGGCAAACGATTGTTGCCTCTGCAAATACTTTGCCACACTGTTGGCCGGAGGTCAAGTAGGTTGTCCGAGACACAAGGGGAGTACGCCGGACACGTCGCCCGTTCGGCCGGAGAAGCCGCGCCGGGCCCACGTCGGCCCGATGTCGGCGGCGAGGTGCGTCGCTGGCGGCAGACGCGCAGCCTCACGTTGACCCAGGTCGGCGAGCGGAGCGGCCTCAACGTCGGGTACCTGTCGCAGATCGAGAACGGGAAGGCGGTGCCTTCTCTGGACGCGCTCGTGGCAATTGCGGCAGCCCTCGACGTCCCCGTCGCGTGGCTCCTCCTCGACTCCGCACCCGCACCGCACGTGGTCCGGGCAGCGGAACGGCCACGCCGGGCCGGCCCGAATGGTGCGTTCATGGAGGAAGTGGACGGCGGCACGGCGCGCGACGTCCGGATCCTCGAGGCGACGGTCCCGCCCGGCGCGTCGACCGGCGTCCATGCCCACACGGGCGACGAGCACCACGTGATCCTCGCCGGTCGCTGGCTGATGTCCCAGGGGGATCACGTCGTGGAGGCTGGTCCCGGCGACTACGTGGCCTGGGATCCCACCATCCCGCACGATGTGGAGTGCCTCGGCCCGGAGGTCGGTCGCATGCTCGTCATCTATCCGCGCCACGCCAGGCGCGGGCCGGAAGCTGCCCGAGCCTGACTGCACACGACGCGACCTATCTGGATCTTGCCTCCGTTCGTGATCTTGAGCTCGCGACCGTCGACCTGCGGCTGCGCCACGCCTGCAAGATCGCGGGTGTCCGACTCGTGGAATCGTGAGCGTCGTCATCCGGTTCTCGGTCGCGCCGGTCCGTAGCCTCGCGCTCGAGCACCCGACCGAGATCCTGCTGACCGACTCCGGGGTGGCGGAGGACCGTCGGTTCTATCTCATCGACGAGCGCGGGTTCCTGGTGGATCGAGTCGTCGTCGGACGGCTGGCGCAGGCGGCGGCCCACACCGATCCGGCTGCGGAGACCCTTCGAATCACGCTGCCAGGTGGGGCTGTGCTCGAGGATCAGGTTCGCCTCGGCGACCCCGTAGAGACGCCGCTCCACGGGCGCGTCGCGATCGGACACGAAGTGATCGGGCCCTGGACCGAAGCGCTGTCGGCCCTCGCCGAGCGACCCGTCCGGCTCATCCGGACCGACCGGATCGGCGGCACGCGACGAGGTAACGCCGCATCCCTCGTGACGCAGGGCTCCATTGACGAACTCGCCCGGCATGCCGGTGTCGCCAGCGTGGATGGGCGCCGGTTCCGGATGTTGATCGACCTCGATGGAACGACGGCGCACGAAGAGGATGACTGGATCGGACGGCGGATCGCCGTCGGCGCGACAGTCCTGCTGGTCACCGAGCGCGATGCCCGCTGCTCGATCACGACCCAGGACCCCGACACCGGCGAGCGCGATCTTGACACCCTTCGAACGATTCTTCGCTATCGAGGCCAGATGCCCGACTCCAAGGGCGCCCCGAAGGCGATGTTCGGCGTCCTCGCGGAGGTTGTACGGCCGGGTCTGATCCGCATCGGGGACGAGGTCCACGTCCTCGCCTGAGCGAGGCCATCCGTCAGCGGCAGCGGCTCACTGCCCGAGACTCCACGTCCAGCCCTCAGGATCGAGACTGCCGTTGCTCCACATCCGCGCCTGGAGCCCGATCTCGGCCACGCTGTGCGCTGTCTTGTTCAGCGATCCCCTGGGCATCACGAGCAGGACGCCACCGTCCCGCGCGTCCGACCGGACAAGTCCACGACGAACGAGCTCGGCCGGCTGTGGTTCGAAACCCGCGAACCCACGGTTCCGGTACGTATCTACGAGCAGGAGCCAGCGGCGCCCATCGACCGGCCGCCAGACGGCGCCGACGCCGGCGAAGTGCCCCACGCCCCACGAGTCCCGCGGGATTACGGCTTCCGGATCAGGAGCTGCCAGCGCCGCTGCCGAGTAAGTGTCGGTCACCGGGTCCAGCAGCTCGTCCGACTGGTAGTTCACGATCGGGTGCAGGCCAAGGCGCGGCCCCTCCGCGGCGATGAAGTCCAGAAGGGCCTCCCAGCGCGGGGGGGTGAGGAGGACCGTCCCGTCGGCGCGGCGCGCCGGGATCGGAAGGGTGACGAGGGCGCCGCCGGAGGCCAGGCTCGCCGCTCGGGTTGTGCCGGCCGGCGCTGTTCCCGCGACCGCCGGGTCGCTCGTCGCCCGGAGGTCCCAGCCGTAGTACGCCGACCCGAAGCGAGCCACGGCTGCCGCGTCCGTCAGGTCGAGTGACCGGGCCTCCTCGCGGATGGCCCGCGCCGGCCCGTCCTCCCAGGCCTGGAGGACCGTCCCGGCCAGGTGGGCGAGGTAGTCCTCGCGCGTGGTCGGGATTCCATCGTGAGCGGGAAACCCGAGCGGCCCCAGCAGGTACCGCACCGCATAGGCGCCGCACGTCGAGGGGCGCTGGTCATCGAGCAGGAGACGCGCGGGCCCGATCGACGCCCAGCGGTCGACGTACGCGATCGGCGTGTCCGGAAACAGCGCCTCCGGAGCGCGCCACGGCGGCAGGTCGTTCGGCAGGTCCCGGGCCCGGCCGTTCATGTCCGAGGTGGTCATATCGGCTCCAGGTA
>JBKKBB010000009.1:0-8711 GCA_046714395.1 Candidatus Limnocylindrales bacterium
TCCAGCGGATCCTCGACATGGCGGCCGCGATGCGGGAGCGCGCGCCGGCCGGGTACTTCGATCAGGACTTCGATGGGTTGCTGTACGACGAGAAGGGTCTGCCGAAGTGATCATCGACACGTCCGCCATTGTGGCCGTGCTCCGCGGCGAGCAGGGCGCGACAGCCTATGCGGCCATGATCGAGTCGGCTCCGATCGCCCGGATTTCGGCTGCAACCTATGTCGAGCTCGGGGTTGTCATTGACGGTCTCCGTGATCCGGTCATGTCCGGCTCGCTCGATCCATTCCTTGTATCGATGGTTGTCGTGGTGGAGTCGCTGACGGCCTCGCAGGCGCGGATCGCACGCGCCGCGTATCAGCGGTTCGGACGGGGCAGCGGCCATCCCGCGCGACTCAACATGGGCGACTGTTTTGCGTACGCCCTCGCGCGCGAACTCGACGAACCGCTCCTGTTCAAGGGCGACGACTTCAAGCTCACGGACATCGAAGTCGTCATCGAACCGATCCGGGAGAGGCGCCTGAGCGAGATCGTCGCGAGCTACGGGGCGGGAGCGCCTTAGGGCCAGCCGCTCAGCCGGGCGGGACCACGCAGACGGTTTCAAGTCGGAGCGCCCGGCTGATGACGTGACGATTTCGCGCGATCAGCCCGTAGCCCAGGCCGATCGCCCAGGCGACCGGCGGAACGCGGCCGAGGGCAGCGGGAATGCGCCCTCCGGGCAGGCGCGCGGCGATCTCGAGGACCGCGGCGCCACCGGATCGAAGGAGCCCACTGCCGGGATCGAGGACGTGTAGTTCATCGTGCAGGGGGTGGCCCGCGGCCACCGCGCGGACGGCCGGCCGCTCGTCCACTGCCGCGGCCTGGAGCGCGAGCAGCTCCAGCCGCCCCGCGCGGTCCCAGCGCCGGAGCCGGGATGCCGACGCGGTGCAGATGCCGCAGTCGCGGTCGTACAGGACGAGGAGCCGTTCGGTCACACGTCCAGACTAGCGCGCTGCGGGCACCACGCCGGCCCAGCTCACCGGCGGGTCGGCCTACCGCCAGGCTCCCTTGGCCGCCTCCGGGTAGAGGCGGACCCGCCGGTAGGGCTCGCGGCCACGGGATCGCGAGACAAGGTTCGCCCGCTCGGCCATCTGGTGCTGGAGCCTGCGGATGTAGGCGTTCTGGGGGGACAGCTCCACGGCCTCGGACCGCTGCATGACGATCCCGATCGCCTCCTCGGTCTCGCGCATCGCGGCATCCCGCGGATCCAGCTCCAGGGCAAAGATCGAGGTCAGCGACGACTGCATCTGTGGGATCGTGTTGTGTTTCAGGACGTAGATCGGCAGGGCGCGCTCCTCCGCCTCGCGGACGAGCGGCGTCTTCTGGCGGTATTCCGTGCGGATCGTCATGACCACGTCGGCCTCGTCCACGTCGACGGCGATGACCACCGGCAGCTGGAGCTCGCGGATCGCCTGCTCCAGCCGCTTGCGACTGATCCCCTGCGGCAACACCCGGAGCGTCGGCAGTCCCTGGGCCGAGTCCAGGCGGAGCGTGCCGTCATCATCGAACCCGCTATCCAGGGCTTCGGCGAGAGATGACGCCGCCGGTGAGCCGGAGTCAACGTCGGACGGTGCGTCCGTCGCGTTGACCGGCGCCGTCCCTTCGTCAACCTTGAGGGCATCGATCGCCCTGGAGGCCGAGGCACGCCACTCCCGCTGCCTAGCCAACTCGCGGGCCTCCCGGGCTCGCGCATCCGGGGTTGGCGCGCTGCCCCGCTCGAGTGGCCCTCGATCGGCCAGTTCGCCGGCGACGAACGGGGCGTCGGCGGTCCCGCGCAACGCCGGTCCGCCACCGCCGTGCTCGCCCGGGGACCCAGAGCCGACGCCCGGACGCGTCGGGCGCCACGAGCCTGAGGCTCCGGCCCGGAACCCTGGCCGGGCGCCACTTCGTTCGGCCCCGGGAAACGCCACGTTCCCCCCGCCATACCCCTGCCGGTACTGCCCCTCGCCCCGCCAGCCGGGCTCCATCCGCCACGGCGATCCGGTCCCGGTGAGGCCCGAGAATCGGTCGTTGAGTCCGTCGCGCGGGGAGGGCTTGGGTCGCGACTGCGAGCGGTGGACACCCTCCTCGTCTCTCCACCGTTGCTCGCCGCTGACCGCTTCGCCCCGCAGCAGGGCGTCCACGGTCTCGGCGACGTCGGCATGGGTGAGCACCCGCTCGCGCTCCTGGATCTCGATGATGACGTCGAAGGTCGGCGGTGCCTTGCGCTCGAGGACGCTCTTCTGGGTCCGCCGGCGGCGTGCCTCCTCGTCGCCCAGGGTCACGCTCTGGATGCCGCCGATCAGGTCGGACAGGGTCGGATTGAGCATCAGGTTGTCCAGGTTGTTGCCGTGCGCGGTTCCGATCAGCTGGACGCCCCGCTCGGCGATGGTGCGGGCCGCCTGGGCCTCCAGCTCGGTCCCGATCTCGTCGATCACGATGACCTGGGGCATGTGGTTCTCGACCGCCTCGATCATCACTTCGTGCTGGAGCGAGGGCGTCCGGACCTGCATCCGGCGAGCCTTGCCGATGGCCGGGTGCGGGATGTCGCCATCGCCGGCGATCTCATTCGAGGTGTCGACCACGACGACCCGCTTGCCGAAGTCGTCGGCCAGGACGCGGGCGGCCTCGCGCAGCATCGTCGTCTTGCCGATCCCCGGCCGGCCCATGATCAAGATCGACTTTCCGCTCTCGACGAAGTCCGCGATGATATCGATCGTGCCGTAGACGGCCCGTCCGATCCGGCAGGTCAGCCCGACGATCTTGCCGTTCCGGTTCCGGATGGCGCTGATGCGGTGAAGGGTCCGCTCGATCCCGGCGCGATTGTCGTCCCCGAACGTCCCGATGTGCTCGACGACGTAGGCGATGTCCGCCTCGCTGATCTCCCGCTCAAGCAGCGTGACCTCGGCGTCCGGAAACCGCGCCTCTGGCCGTCGCCCGAGATCGAGGACGACCTCGATGATCGATGCCTGGTCCTGCAGTGCGTGGATGGCGGCCACGATCTCTGGCGGCAGCGCCGACAGCAGGACGTCGATGTCGTCGATCGTCTCGCGGCGCTCGGGACGGACGGGGTAGTCGGGTCGGTCCTCAGGAACCACGCGTAACCTCCCACGGACGGACGCCCGCCGGAACGAGGGCCGGTTCGGCGACCCGGACGAGCGTTTCCTTCATGAGCAGCGTAACGGTCGAAATCGTCTCGAATCCTGCCTCCTCGAGCCGTCGGTCGAGCGGTGCTTCATAGGTTCGCACGGGCGCCAGGACGCCGTGTCGCGAATGTCCGTCCGGGCCGCCCTTCGGCATGCGAGCGCGGATGTCGCCGAGCCCGAAGTTGATCAGGCCGGCCAGGTCGGCTTCCGGCCGGCCCATGACCCGCAGATAATCGGGCTGATCCTCGCTCGAGACACCGAGCTGGATGAACCCGTCGAGCGAGACCCCGTCGGAACCCTCGAGCACGTAGCCCTCCACGTCGGTGAAGCGCAGGATCGGGGCGAGGCTGCTCCGAGGCACACGCCACTGGGAACCCTGACGCTCCCAGTCCGGGATCCGGAAGCCCTCGAGCCTGCGCACCGGAGCCGGAGTGACCGCCGTGTAGAGCTGCATCAGGGCGAGCGCGTCCCTGGGTGTGGCGATCCGGATTCGCGCGTCGAGCCGGCGCTCATCCGACCACGAGTCGGGCAATCCGGCGGCAGTGGGGCGATGGAGCACCCGCTCCTCGCCGTAGCGGGCAAAGCCGGCCTGCATAAACAGTTCGACATTGCCACCCGCGTCCGTGCAGGCGACGTGAAAGTGCGCGGCACCCCGCTTCTGGCCCTCGCGCAGAACTTGCTGGACGAGCCGGAAACGGATGTCGCCGGCGCCCGCCCCGGGCAGGCCGGCGATGCCGTCCAGCTCCACGATGGTCCAGTCGTCGCGGTGACCCTCGCGCTCAACCCTGATGAGCCCGGCGACGCGCCGGTCCTCCTCGTACACGAGCAGGAGGTCATTGGGCCGGAAGGCACCCAGCGGCATCCGAAACAGGCTGAACACACCGATCCTGGGACCGGTCACCGGCAGGCCGAGTGAGCGGCCCCCGGCCGCGTCGTCCTCGCACAGACGGGACAGCTCGCCGAGCGCGGCCAGGTCGGTCAGGCGGGCCGCCCTGACCTTGCCCGCCGGACGCCCGGCCCGTGGCGTAGTCATCGGGACATCCCGGCACGACGGGTCGGATGGTGTCGACGACCAGAGCCCTCGCCCGGATCGTCGTGCTCGGACGCCATGGTCGCGATGAGGCGATGAAAGCGCGTCTCCCCGGCCAGCTCCGGGTGAAAGGCCGTCGCGACGACGTTGCGCTGACGAACCGCAACAATTCTGCCGTCGTCCAGCCTCGCCAGGACGTCCACCTCCGGCCCGGTCTGCTCGATGATCGGCGCCCGAATGAAAACCCCGTGGACGGGGCGGTCGCCCAGAACCGGGACGGCGACGGTGGCCTCGAACGAGTCCAGCTGGCGTCCGAATGCGTTGCGGCGAACGGCTACATCGAGCAGCGGAAGGACCGGTTCCTCGCCATCCACGATCTCGCGTGACAGCAGGATCATGCCGGCGCAGGTTCCGAAGATCGGGGCGCCTGATCGAGCCAGGTCGAGGATTGGACCACGCAGACCCCAGCGCACGATGAGTCGCCGCTGGGCCGTGGATTCGCCACCGGGCAGGATCAGCCCGCTGACGCCGTCGAGATCGGCCGGCAGGCGCACGGCAACACCCTCGACGCCGATGGTGTCGAGGGTCGCCAGATGTTCGGCGAACGCCCCCTGGACGGCGAGAACCCCGATTCGCATCGGTCGCACCTCGCCGTCACCGGCGCGGCGACTTACCAACCTCGCGCGGCCAGCCGATCCGACGGAGCGAGCTGCTCCATGGCGATGCCCCGCATCGGAGCACCGAGGCCCTTGCTCACCTCGGCCAGGATCTTGGGATCGTCGAAGTGGGTCGTCGCCTGGACGATCGCGTTGGCCATGCGCGCCGGATCCTCGCTCTTGAAGATCCCGGAGCCCACGAACACACCCTCGGCGCCGAGCTGCATGACGAGCGCAGCGTCTGCCGGCGTGGAGATGCCGCCGGCCACGAAGTTGACGACCGGAAGCCGGCCGTCCTTGGCGATCTGCCTGACGAGTTCGTAGGGCGCCTGCAGGTCCTTGGCGGCGACGAACAACTCGTCATCGCGCATCCCCTGCAATCGCCGGATCTCGGCCAGCACATCCCGCAGCTGGTGGACCGCCTCGACGACGTTGCCGGTGCCGGCCTCGCCCTTGGTCCGCATCATCGCCGCACCCTCGTTGATCCGGCGAATCGCCTCGCCGAGGTTGCGGCAGCCGCACACGAACGGCACCTTGAAGGCGTGCTTGTCGATGTGGTTAGCCTCGTCGGCCGGGGTCAGGACCTCGGACTCGTCGATGTAGTCCACGCCGAGGGCCTCGAGGATCTGGGCCTCCACGAAGTGGCCGATCCTCGCCTTGGCCATCACCGGGATGGTGACGGCGTTCATGATCTCCTCGATCATCGAGGGATCGGACATGCGGGCGACGCCGCCCGCAGCGCGGATATCCGAGGGCACGCGCTCGAGCGCCATCACCGCGACGGCGCCCGCATCCTCGGCGATCTTCGCCTGGTCCGCGGTGACGACGTCCATGATGACGCCGCCCTTGAGCATCTGGGCAAGACCCTTCTTGGTCGCCCAGGTGGAGGTCTCGACGGTCATGTTGGGACTGCTTTCCTCAGATCGTGCCGCGGGTCCGCCGGTCCGCCTGCCTCGGGGTCCTCGCCCGTTCGGGCCGGCCCGGGTCGCCGCGACGCAGCGCGATTATCGCACGAGTGCGCGAGGACTCCGAAATGGGCCTCAGCGGCAGATCGTGCGGATGACCCCGGCCATCAGCTTGGTGGCTCGTCGCGCCGCCGTCGGCGAGAGGTGGCTCAGCGTCTCGACGAGGCCCAGGACATCGTCGTCGGGCAGCCCGTCGAGCAGCTTCACCAGCCGGAGGACCGCATCGTCGGGCACATCGCCGAGCAGGCGCAGGGCTCGCTCCAGCTCGCGCGGTTCCAGGCGCGGAACCAGGCCGACGGCGCGATCGAACAGCCGAACGAAGACGAGGAACGTCGAGACCCATTCGCGAAGGGCGTTCAGATCGCCGTCACCCGGGTTCGCAGCGGCGGCCGCCCCGACCTCGGCCGCGGTCGTCTCGAGGACCCCGATGATCGGATCACCTTCGCGGACTTTGCGCTCGGCCACGACCCGACCGAACCAGCGCCAGTGATCCCCGATCGCCTGATATGCGGCGCCGGCGGGGCCACGCCGGCCGACACGCCGCGGCTCGGAGATTCGTTCCACCAGACCCCACGCCTCGGCGTCCGCGAGCGCAAGACTCGCCGCGCGGTGGGACAGACCCAGGGCTTCGCGGACCTCGCGTTCGGTCAGAGCTGCCTGGCGCGTCATCAGATACGCATGCACCCGGGCGATCGCCGGGGCGACGCCCCAGGCCGCGCCCATCTCACCCCAGGCATTGACGAGACGCAGCCGAATCGCCTCGGCCTCCGGCGACCCGGCAACCGACACGTGCACCTTGACAGCGGCGTTCTCACGGTCCATTACTTGCTAGGCGACCGTAGCACAAAATCGAGGCGGAATGACGGCCAGGACCCCAGGCGCTGAGCGCCGACCCCGATCAGGAGGCTCTGCCAGCTGGCTCGCCGGACTCGTCCTCGGCGTCCTCGGTGGCTTCCTGCTGCTCGTGATACCGCCTCTCGGGCTCGCCGTTGTGGTCTCCGCCTTCGTGGTCGTGTCGAGGACAGGCCGGGCCCTGCCGGGCCTTGGGGGCGTACTTGTCGGCGTCGGCGCGGTCTGGGCCGCGTTCCT
Organism: Candidatus Limnocylindrales bacterium; assembly: GCA_046714395.1. Lineage (GTDB taxonomy): Bacteria > Chloroflexota > Limnocylindria > Limnocylindrales > CSP1-4 > UBA5189. Next base: position 6,902 of record JBKKBB010000009.1, read on the forward strand.
CGGTCGCGTCTGGCTCACCTGCACGGGCGAGGTCGGTTGTGTCGCGCCGACGATCGACGCGTTCCTGGCCCTTGGCGTCGGGCTGCTGGCGTTGGGCCTCATGCTGTCGGTCCTGTCGGCCGCGCGGCGTCGTCGCGACTGACGGTCGACCGGAGGGCACGACGCCCTACACACGCCCGTACACTGCTTCGCATGCCCGTCCTGCGCAGCCGGCTGGACCCTGCGAGCCCCGAGACGATCACCAATGTGGATGCGATGGAGCGGCTGGTAGCCGACCTGCGAGCGCGGACGGCGACCGTCGCCGAGCGCTACGCCGGGGGCGATGACGCATCGATCGCGCGACATCGCGAGCGTGGCAAGCTCCCCGTCCGCGAGCGGATCGACCGGATCCTTGACCCCGGGGCACCGTTCCTGGAACTGAGCGCTCTTGCCGCGAACGGCATGTACGAGGACGAGGCGCCGAGCGCCGGGATCGTCACGGGGATCGGGCGGATCGAGGGCACGATGTGCGTGATCGTCGCCAACGACGCGACGGTCAAGGGCGGCACGTACTACCCGATGACCGTCAAGAAACACCTCCGCGCCCAGGAGATCGCGCTCGAGAATCGTCTGCCCTGCGTCTATCTCGTCGACAGCGGCGGCGCGTTCCTGCCGCTCCAGGCGGACGTCTTCCCGGATCGCGAGCACTTTGGGCGGATCTTCTACAACCAGGCCCGGATGTCGTCCGAGGGAATCCCGCAGGTCGCCCTCGTCATGGGCTCGTCCACGGCCGGCGGCGCGTACGTCCCGGCGATGAGCGATGAGACCGTCATCGTCAAGGGGACCGGCACGATCTTCCTCGGTGGTCCGCCGCTCGTAAAGGCCGCCACAGGCGAGGACGTCGATGCCGAGACGCTCGGCGGCGCAGAGGTCCACACCCGCCAGAGCGGCGTCGCAGACCACGAGGCCCTCGACGACGAGCACGCGCTCGCGCTCGGCCGATCGATCGTGCGACATCTCGAGCGGAAGGCCCCGGCGACGCCGTGGGATCGCCGCGTACCCGAGGCTCCAGGCGTTGACCCGGCGGGCGCCGGTGGCGGCACGCACCTGTACGGGGCGATCTCAGCAGACCCGCGCCGCGCGGTCGCGGTTCGCGAGGTGATTGCCCGCCTCGTGGACGGTTCGCGCTTTCATGACTTCAAGCCGCTCTATGGAGAGACCCTGGTCTGCGGGTTTGCCCACATCGACGGCTGGCCGGTGGCGATCCTGGCCAACGACGGGATCCTGTTCAGCCAGTCCGCGCTGAAGGGCGCCCACTTCATCCAGCTCGCCTGCCAGCGCAAGGTTCCGCTGGTGTTCCTCCAGAACATCACCGGGTTCATGGTCGGGCGCGAATACGAGGCGGGCGGCATCGCCAAGGACGGCGCGAAGCTCGTGACCGCGGTGGCCAGCGCGGCCGTGCCCAAGTTCACGGTCCTGATCGGTGGGAGCTTCGGGGCGGGCAATTACGCGATGGCCGGGCGGGCCTACTCGCCGCGGTTCCTGTGGAGCTGGCCAAATGCTCGCATCTCGGTCATGGGCGGGCCCCAGGCCGCCCGCGTGCTCTCGACGGTCCGCCGGGACCTCGCCGACGACGCGGCACGCGATGCCTTCGAAGCCCCGATTCTCGAGGCCTACGAACGGGAGGGCAATCCCTACTTCGCGACGGCCCGCCTGTGGGACGACGGCATCATCGACCCCCTCGATACGCGGCGGGTCCTGTCGATGGGCATCGAGGCCGCCGTCCACGCGCCGATCCCGGAGACGCAGTTCGGCGTCTTCCGGATGTAGG
>JBKKBB010000010.1:0-15558 GCA_046714395.1 Candidatus Limnocylindrales bacterium
GTCGAGAGCCGCCTCGCCGAGGTCGCCTGCGTCTACCCGATCACGCCATCGACGACGATGGCGGCCATCTACCAGGCGGCGGTGGCGGATGGGCGCACGGACCTGTGGGGCACGGCCCTTCGGTTCATAGAGCCCGAGTCGGAGCACTCGTCCGCCTCAGCTGCGGAAGGGGCCGCCCTCGCCGGCGCGCGGGTCACCAACTTCACTGCCGGTCAGGGTCTCGTCCTGATGAAGGAAGTCCTCTATGTCATCAGCGGCAAGCGCCTGCCGGTCGTCTTTCACGTCGGCGCGCGCGCCCTGACGAGCCAGGCCCTCAATATCCACGCCGGCCACGACGACGTCATGGCCGTGGCTGACTGCGGCTGGGGGATGCTTTTCGCGCGCAACGCCCAGGAGGCCGCCGACCTGGCGGCGATCGCCCGTCGGGCGGCCGAGGCATCGGACACGCCGTTCATGGTCGCCCAGGACGGATTCCTGACCACGCATACGCTCGAGAACGCCCTCCTGCCCGAGGACGAGCTCCTGCGCGAATTCGTCGGCAACCCACGGGATCACATCCGCGACCTGTTCGACCCGGCCGAGGCCCTGATGACCGGCGTCGTCCAGAACCAGGACAGCTACATGAAGGGCCGCATCGGGCAGCGTTACTACACCGACCGCCTGCCAGCGATCTTGGCCGAGGCCTACGCGGAGTGGCAGCGTCTCACCGGCCGTCGCTACGCCCCGGTCGACGCCTACCGTACAGGGGACGCTCGTGAGGTCCTCGTCTCGATGGGGACGATCGCCGACACCTCGATCGCCGTCGTTGATTACCTGCGAGCCCAGGGCCGCCCAGTGGGCTGCGTGGCGGTGACCTCGTTCCGGCCTTTCCCGTCGGAGGCGCTCGTGGCCGCCCTGAAGAACGCCCGGGCCGTGGGCATCGTGGAGCGAACCGACGACCCGCTCGCTGCCGCGAACCCACTCACACGTGAGGTTCAGTCGGCGCTCTACGGGGCAGCCGCTGAGGGCGGGCAGGTCCCCCGGGTCCTCTCGGTTTCGGCGGGCCTGGGATCTCGGGACGTGGCCGCCGGAGACCTCATCGCGGTCTTCGACCGCCTGGCGATCCACGACGAGCCCCAGGATCGCCACGTCGTGGTCGGGATTCGGCATCCACTGGCGCTGACGCCAGTTCCGGCCGATCTGCGACCCCCGGGCGCCTACAGCCTGCGCGGCCACTCGATCGGCGGATTCGGGAGCGTGACCACGAACAAGCTCGTTGCGACGCTCGCAGGCGAGTTGTTCGGCAAGCAGGTCCAGGCCTATCCGCGCTACGGCTCCGAGAAGAAGGGCCTCCCGACGACGTACTTCCTCACGATCGCGGACGTCCCGATCCGTCTCCATGCCGAGCTGGACCGCGTCGAGTTCGTGCCGCTGCACGACGTGTCGGCCTTCGGCCTCGGAGACCCGCTGGCGGGTTTGGCCGATGGCGGCGACGTCTTCATCCAGTCGACCCTCGCCGATCCCGAGGCGATCTGGACGTCCATCCCTGCCTCCTTCCGGGCCGAGATCCTTGCCCGGGGCGTCCGGGTGACGGCACTTGACACCGCCGCCCTGGCCCGACGGCACGCCCCCCGACCGGACCTGGAGGTGCGCATGCAGGGCGTGGCGCTGGTCGGCGTGTTCCTGCGAGTGTCGCCCTTCGCCGATCGTGCGGGGATGGACCGTGAGGGCCTGCTCGACGCCGTGCGTGTCCAGCTTGGACGGTTCTTCGGCAAGCGCGGCGGGGCGGTCGTGGACGCCAACCTCGAAGTCATCACCGCGGCCTATGACGGCCTCATTCACGTAATGCCGAAGATCGTTGACCGAAGCGCGGTGAGTGCGACCTCCGCCGAGCTTGTCCTGAGAGGAGCCCCACGATGACCACCCGGCAGGCCCTGGAGCAGTCTGGTCCGACGGTCGGCGAGCGGATGGCGAGCGAGCCCATCGTGATCGGCGCCGCGGCTTCGCTGACGGATGCCGCCGCCCTGATGGACCGTCATCACATTCACGGCCTGCCGGTGGTGGACTCCTCGGGCTCGCTCGTCGGCGTCCTTTCCCAGACCGACCTCGCGCGTGCCAGGACCACTGAGCATCTCTGGTCCAACTGGCCCGGTCTCGCCGTCCGTCACCTCATGACCAGCCCGGCGATCATCGTTCATCGCTCGACGCCGCTTGTGGATGCCGCCCGAAAGATGGAACGCCACAAGATCCATCGCCTGGTGATCGTGGATGACGACGATCCGACGATTCCGATTGGCGTTCTCTCGACGACGGACCTGATCCACGCCATCGCGGAGGAATTCGCCCCGGCTGCGGTCGTCGCGCTCACGACCGGCGAAATCAGCGAGGATCCCGTGCACGAGGTCGGTCGCGATGCCTGACATCCCCACCACGGAGCGCGCCATAGCGACGCTCGTTCCCGCCGCTCCGGCCCCCCATCCGGACGACGCGCCGTTCGCCAAGGACGCGGGCGAGCTCAAGGAACTCCACATGGACCGGCTGGCCAGCGCAGCGCCACCGTTCTTCAACCTCGATGCCTACGTGGAGGAGTTCGGACGGAGCGTCGTGCCGGCGTATCGGCGTGGGATCGCGGATCTCGAGCTGCCGGCCGACGCCGGCCTCGCGCGAAGCATCATCCCGCCGGCAACCGCGGCGGTTCGCGACTTCTCGCGCCTCGCGCCACGGATCCCGGACTTCCTCGCCGACAAGTGCGTCGGCTGCATGGCCTGCGTCAGCGCCTGCCCGGACACCGCGATCCTCGGGGTCGTGGTTCCGGAGCCCCATCTCGCCGGCCGGATCGACGCGTTTGCCGCCGAGTTCCCGGATCCGACGGGAGCCACGGGCACTGCCACCTCGCACTTTGCCAAGACGACCAAGTACGGCGACGTGCCCGCCCGGCGCGGACTCGATCGCGGCGAGTTCGGGATCTTCGTGGACCCGGTCCACTGCAAAGGCTGCGCCGAATGCGTCGAGGTTTGTGCGGCGCTGGGCCACCACGCGCTGATCATGATCGACAAGGTCGACGAGGAGCCCGCGACCGGCCAGTCCACGCTCGAGCGCTACGAGCGCGACATCCAGTTTTTCCGCTCCCTGCCGCCGACGCCGGCAGCGTACCGCAGCGAGAAGGCCCTCGCCGATCTCATGCTCGGTGAGGACGCGATCGGCTATGTCGGTGGGGCGGGATCCTGCGCCGGATGCGGGGAGGCAAGTGCGATCCGGATGATGGTCGCCGCGACCCGCCAGGTCCACGGCCTGGAATCGATGGGGATCGTCGCCGCGACCGGCTGCAACACGGTCTTTGGCAGCACCTACCCGTTCAACCCGTATCGCGTCCCATGGACGAACTCCCTGTTCGAGAACGCCCCGGCCGTGGCCCTCGGCGTCCGCGCGCGCTGGGATGCGTCCGGACATCCGGACCGACGCCTGTGGGTCCTCGGTGGCGATGGCGCGATGTATGACATCGGCTTCCAGAGCCTGTCCCGGATGGTCGCGTCGGGTTCGGATATCAAGGTCCTGGTTCTCGATACGCAGGTCTACTCGAACACCGGCGGTCAGGCGTCAACGGCCTCGTTCGGCGGCCAGATCACGAAGATGTCGGCCTTCGGCAAGGACCTCCACGGCCGGCCCGAGCGGCGCAAGGAGCTGGCCCGGATCCTGATGGCCCACGGCGAGGTTTACGTCGCCCAGACGACGCCCGCGCACCTGAACCACTTCTACCGCTCGGTCATGGAGGCCAATGAGTACCCGGGGCCGGCGGTGATCGTGGCCTACACGCCCTGCCAGCCCGAGCACGGGATCGCCGACGACGCCTCGACGCGGCAGGCCAAGCTGGCCGTGGACTCGCGGGCGTTCCCGCTGTTCACCTACGACCCGCGCCGCGGCGAGTCGATGAAGGAGCGCCTCTCGCTCCAAGGGAACCCGGCGTTGAAGGATGACTGGGCGAAGTCCCAGGATGGCTCCGCGATCGATTTCCTTGCCTTTGCCCGCACCGAGGGCCGGTTCGCCCAGCACTTCGGCGCAGACGGATCCGTGACGCCGGAGATCAGCGCCACCCAGGACGACCGCCTCGCCTACTGGCACTCGCTCCAGGAACTGGCCGGGATTCGGTAGGGGACCGGCGGGCACCCGGGCCGATCGGCCCCCGACATCCACCTCGATAGCCCCCCGGATCGGGCCCCTCGGCACTCATGCACACATGCGCATACGAGCGATCCTCAGGCCATGGATGAAGTCACGATCCTGCAGGCGGAGATCCTCAAGGTTCTCGCGAGCCCACGCCGCCTGGAGATCCTCCACCGCCTCGCCGATGGCTCGATGGAGGTGGGTCGGCTCGCAACCGAGATCGAGGCCAGCCAGCCCAACGTCTCCCAGCACCTCGCGGTCATGCGCACGGCCGGTCTCGTCGAATTCGAGCGAGACGGGCGCGAAGTCCGCTATCGCCTTGCCGATCCCGACGTGATCCGGGCCTGCGATCTGATGCGCCAGGTGCTCGGTCGCCGATTGGCGCGGCTCGGGGAACTGGCCGTGCCCGTGCCCTCCTCGCCTCGTCTCACACGCGCTCGGACCTGAAGGAGCCACCGATGGATGAATCAATGAACCTCGTCCTGTTCTCCGGGACGGATGACAAGCTGCAGGCGGCGGCCGTGCTGACGGCAGGAGCCGCGGCGCTCGGGAAGCCGGTCAACGTCTTCCTGCAGTATTGGGCACTCGACGCCTTCCGCCGCGATCGAATCCACGGTGATCACGGGCTCGCGCCCGAAGCCGGCGATGAAGGCCGCGGGCACGTGGAGGCGCTTCGGACGGCCGGCCAGGCCAGCTGGGCCGGGACGCTCCGCCAGGCCAAGGACCTTGGCGGCGTCGATATTCAGGCGTGCTCCCTGTCGATGGACCTCCTGGGTCTGGACGAGGGCGACCTCGATCCGCTGGTCGATGGCGTCGAAGGCGTGACGTCCTTCTACCTGAACGCCGGTGACGGCCAGATGGTCTTCATCTGATCCCACATCAAGCGATCGAGAGGCTCGATCGGAAAGGAATCCAGATCATGGACGTACTCGAGATCACTACAACGGTGGACGCGCGCGGGCTGTCCTGCCCGATGCCCATCGTCCGCACCGCACAGGCCATCAAGCCGATGGCCTCGGGGTCGCTCCTCGAAGTCCTGGCCACCGACCCGGGGTCGGTGAAGGACTTCGCAGCCTGGTGCCGATCCACCGGACACACGCTGGTCGACCAGACCTCGGACGGCGCGGTCTACGGCTTCGTCATTCGCCGGAAGTGAGGCACGAACCAATGACCATGACCGCACAGCGACCCGCGTCCGACCAAGTAGCAGCGGCAATCGCCGACGTCGAGGGTCTGAAGGCCGCCGAGCCTTTGCTCGAGGGCGACCAGCCAGCCAAGCTCCACGACATCCTCATCATCAACTACAGCGGGGAGCTGGAGAAGGTCTGGGCAACGATGCTCCTGGCCTCGACCGCCGGCGCAATGCAGGTTCCGTGCCGGGTGTTCGTGACGTTCTGGGGACTCCAGAACTTCGTCAAGGACGAGAAGCGCGTGACCGGCAAGAACTGGATGCAGAAGATGTTGTCGGTGATGTCCCGACCGGGCATCAACCACCGGCCGCTGTCCAAGATGAACTTCATGGGCCTGGGCCCGTGGATGATGGGCAGCCTGGCTCGACAGCAGAAGAACGCGAGCCCCAGCGAACTCCTCGACATCGCAAAGGAGATGGGGGTCGAGTTCATTCCGTGCCAGATGACCATGGACATGTTCGGGCTGACCCGGGATGACCTCATCGACGGCATGGGCGAGCCCGTCGGAGCCGCAACGGTCATCGGGCTGATGTCCGAAGGATCCGCCCCGCTGTTCATCTGACACAACGGAGTTCGGGCCGCACTTGCGGCCCAGGAAGGGAACCCACCGATGATTGAGACGACACCCAGCATCAGGCGAACGATCGACGCTCGCGGCAGCTTCTGCCCGGGACCGCTGATGGAACTCATCCGCGGTATTCGGGAGAGCCAGGTCGGCGACATCCTCGCCGCTCTGTCCTCCGACAAGGGCTCGAAAGTTGACATCCCCAAGTGGATCGAGAAGGCCGGCCATCGGCTGATCACGGTGGAAACCCTCGATGGGTACGACCAGATCCTCGTCGAAAAGGCGCGCTGACCTGATGGACCGCATCCTGATCGTGGGCGGTGGGGTGGGAGGGACGCTCACCGCGAACCTCCTCGCCCGCAAGCTAAAGAAGCGCATCGACCGCGGCGACGCTGAAGTGACCGTCGTGGACGCAACCGGCGCGCATGTCTACCAGCCCGGTTTCATGTACATCGCCATGGGCGGTGAGCGTGCCGAGAAGCTCCAGAAATCCGAGCGCGCCCTGCTCGACGACCGCGTCCGGCTGGTTATCGGGACGGTCGAGCGAATCGACGAGTTGGCGAAGGCCGTCCACATCGCCGGCGGCGCGGCCCTGCCATACGACCACCTGGTGCTCGCCACCGGGGCGCGGATCCTGCCCGAGTCGATCGAGCACTTCGAGACCGAGGCGAACCATTTCTATACCGCGGCCGCGGCCCTCAAGCTGCGCCACGCGCTCGACGCATTTACCGGCGGCAAGATCGTCATCGGTATCGCGTCGATGCCGTACAAGTGCCCGCCGGCGCCGCTTGAGGTGTCCTTCCTGATCGAGTCCGAGCTCCGCGAGCGTCGAATCCGCGACAAGTCCGAGATCCACTTCGCCTCACCGATCGGCCGTGCGTTCACGATCGAATCGGTCAGCGAGATGGCGACCCCGATCCTCGAAGAGAAGGGGATCGAGCTCCACACTTTCTTCAACGTCGAGACGATCGATCCGGAGCGCAAGGTCGTCCACTCGCTCGAGGGCGAGGAGCTCCCCTACGACCTCCTCATCCTGGTGCCGCCGCACAAGGGTCAGCAGTTCCTGATGGACTCCGGCCTAGCGCCGGTCCCGGGTGGCTGGCTCCCGACTGACCGGCACACCTTGCGAGTCGGCAGTCGACCCAACGTGTACGCGCTGGGCGATGCCACCGACCTGCCGCTCTCCAAGGCGGGGTCCACCGCGCACTTCGAGGCCCCAGTGGTCGTCGAGGGGATCGTCGCCGCGGTCGAGGGGCGTGCGCCGAGTGGCAAGCACGCCACCTACGAGGGCAGGGTCATGTGCTTCTTCGAGATCGGCGACGGCAAGGGCACGCTGCTCCAGTTCGACTACGAGCATCCGCCCAAGCCCCCGAAGCCCAACCAGCTCTGGCACCTGGGTAAGATCGTCTTCAACAAGACCTACTTCCACACCGTGCCGAAGGGCCGCATCTGACCCCAGCGGGGCCGTGCGACTCGCGCGGGCCATCCGCGGCCCCCCGTCGTCCACTCTGATTGCGCGTCGCCCCGCCCGTACAATCGACAAGTGGTCCTCCGCTTGACGCACCCACTCGCGTTCCCATGACTTCCCGAGTCTTTCGGCGCTCAGTGGATCCCTCGCCGCCCGTGGCGGTACGGGCCGAAGGCAGCACGATCTGGGATGCCGACGGCAACGCCTATCTCGACGCCGCGGGCGGCGCGGTCGTCGTGGGTGTTGGCCACGGCCGGCAGTCGATCGCCGACGCAATGGCGGCCCAGGCAGGCCGCCTGAGCTATGCCCACGGGAGCGCCTTCACGACCGAATCCATCGAAGACTACGCGACAGCGATTGCACCCTACCTGCCCGTCGATGACCCGCGCCTCTACCCGGTGAGCGGTGGCTCGGAGGCCATAGAAACCGCGCTCAAGCTGGCCCGGGCGTATCACCTGGCGCGCGGGGAGAAGGATCGCTGGATCGTCTTTGCGCGCTGGTCCAGCTACCACGGCAACACGCTGGGCGCCCTCGACCTGTCGGGGCGCAAACCGCTCCGTCGCCCCTACGAGGGATGGCTTGGGCGATTCCGGCACGTCTCGGCGGCTTATCCGTACCGCGCGGGACTGCCGGGCTCCAATGCGCTCGGGGACGCGCAGGAACTGGCCGACGAACTCGAGCACGCGATCGAGGCGGCCGGGCCCGGGACGGTGGCCGCGTTCGTCGCGGAACCCATTGTCGGTGCCACCCTCGCCGCGGCCGTCCCCCCGGACGGGTACTGGCCGGCGATTACCGAGGTGTGCCGGCGTCACGGTGTGCTGGTGATCGCCGACGAGGTCATGACCGGCTTCGGCCGGACCGGCCGCTGGTTCGGCCTGGATCACTGGGGCGTTCGGCCGGACATCCTCGTCGCGGCGAAGGGTGCCACGTCCGGGTATTGGCCCTTCGGATTCGCGGCTACACGCGGGGAAATCCACGACACGGTTCTCAGGGCGGGCCCATTCACCCACGGGTTCACCTATTCGCATCACCCCGTTGGCGCTGCGGTCGCACGCGAGGTTCTACGAATCCTCGAGGATGAGTCGCTGGTCGCGGCAAGCAACACCCAGGGCGAGCGTCTCCAGCAGCTCCTGCGCGACCGCCTTGAAGGTCAACCGCACCTCGGCGAGATCCGCGGGCGCGGCCTGATGGTCGGGATCGAGATCGTGGTCGACCGGGAGACGAAGGCCCCTTTCGGGCGAGCCGCCCGGGTCACCGAGGCGCTGGTCCTCGACGCGCGCCGCCGCGGCGTCCTGGTCTACCCCGGAACGGGCCTGGCCGACGGCACGAACGGCGATTCGATTCTGCTCGGCCCGCCATTCGTCGTGACCGACGATGAGCTTGTCAAGATTGCCGATGTGGTCGTAGAGGCGGTGGACGCCGCCGTGGCGGTCGGGTCGATGTCCATCCCGAGGTAGCGGCGGCCCGCCGGTCAGCCGCGCGAGCGCCCGCGCACCAGCAGGATCACCCCGAAGACCACCAGCAGCGCCGGCACGATCAGACTCGACACCTCGGGGATGGCGATCTCCGATGACGCCAGGAGCACGAGGCCTGCGCCGACGAGCGCCTGCCAGCCCCAACCTCCGTTGCGCGTGGCTCGGACGATCGCGATGAACAGCAGGGCTACCCCGAAGAACATCGTTCCCCAGCCGGCGCCAAGGTCGTAGCCGAGCCCGCGGATCGTTCCCGGCAGGGCGGCGGCCGTCAGGAAGGCACCGAGATAGAGGGCGACGGTGCCGCGCCGGACTGCCCAGATCACGAGGAACGCAGCGCCGGCCGCCAGGACCGACGTGTTGCCCAGGCTGCGGTATTCGGGCAGGACGTTCTGGACGATCAGGAGCGCGCCGAAGACCACCAGGAACACGCCGATCCACGGCAAGCCGGGGCGCCGGGCGTCGTCGGGTCCCCACTGCCAGCCGTAGCCATGGATGGTCGGTCCACCCATCGTCGACCTGCCAGTCGTCGACCCGCCGGCCTGCACAGACGGGTCTCGCTCGTCGTCCGCCGTCATGATCCCAGACCTCCCATTTGAAGTTATCAGGCGTTGCTCGGCGCGGTCTCGACCTCGCCAGCTTCCAGCTCGTCGACGTGGCTGAAGCCGAGTCGATCCGCGACTCGCCCGAGCATACCGGGCGCCCACCAGTTCCACTGGCCCAAGAGACGCATCGTGGCAGGCACCAGGAGCACCCGGATGATGGTCGCATCAACGAGCACGGCAATCGACATCCCGACACCAATGCTCTTGATGGTCACGGTGTCTGCGAGGGCAAACGCCCCGAAGACCACGACCATGATCAGCGCCGCGCCCGTGATCACCCCGGCTGTCTTGGCCAGGCCTTCGGCCACTGCGGCAGTGTTGTTGCCGGTGCGCCGGTATGACTCCTGGATGCGGGAGAGCAGCAGGACTTCGTAGTCCATCGAAAGACCGATGAGCACGGCAAACATGATGATCGGGTTCCCTGCGATGGTGTAGCCGACGGGATTGAAGCCCAGGAATTCATGCAGGTTACCGTCCTGGAAGATCCAGACGAGGGCGCCGAAACTGGCCGACAGGGACAGCAGCGTCATGACGACCGCCTTGATCGAGATCGTGAGCGATCCGAACAGCAGGAACAGAATGACCGCCGAGGCCAGGAGGGTCGTGCCCACCGCAAACGGCATCCTGTCGTTCTGGCCGTTCAGGAAATCCTCCGAGACGGCCGCGACGCCGCCGACCTCGATCTTGGAGATGCCACTTCCAGGATCCAGGCCCCGCACCCGAGGAACGACAACGCCCCCGGAAGGAATCGCCGGCTCCAGGGGACTGATCGCGTCGAGGCGGACCACGCCGTCTCGGATGTACGCGTCCCGGAGTTCCTGCACAGCCGCATCGAGCGGTCCAGGGAGGAAGCCGGCCGGGGCCGCGTAGAGCTGTGCCACCTCATCCGCCGTCAGGGCGACGCCAGTCCTTGGATCGGTGAGCGAGAACGGACTTTCGACCCGGTCGATGCCCTCGAGTCCGGCAACTTCGGCCGAGTAGTTTAGGACCGACTGGATGGTCGCCACGTCAGTTTCCCCGGCCGTCGTGTCCACGAGGATCACGATCGGCGAGGTTTCGCCCGCTCGAAACTCGGTCCTCAGGGCAACCCAGGCGTCGCGACTCGGGACGCCGGCGGGAAAGATGCTGGCATCAGGGACGCCCTGCTGGAGGCGGAAGAATGGGGAGCCGGCGAGCAACAGGACGGCGAGGACCGGCGCCATGACCGCGATCGGGCGCCGCATCACCGCATACGCAACCCGCTCCCAGCGGGATGCACGCGGGACGGTCTCGCCTCGCCCGATCCCGACCCGGCGAAGGAGTCCCTTCACCGACAGCGCATTGACCCGCGGGCCGAGTACGCCGAGGAAGGCCGGCAGGAAGGTCATCGAGAAGACCACCGAGGACAGGACGACGATCGAACCACCGAGCCCGATCGAGCTCAGCGCGATGGCCTTGAACCACAGGAGCCCGGACAACCCGATGGCGACGGCGATTCCTGAAAACACCACGGCTTTGCCCGCCGTGGCGATGGTGATCGTGACCGCCTGTTCAACGGTCCGGCCCTTCCCGAGTTCTTCGCGGAACCGACTCGTGATGAACAACGAATAGTCGATCGCGAGGGCCAGACCGAGCATCGTCGCGATGTTCAGGACGTAGATGCTCATTTCGGTCTGGCGGGCAACGATGTTGATGATGGCCAGCGAGGTCGGGATCGCCAGCCCGGCGACGACGAGGGGCATCCCGGCGGCCACGACCGACGCGAAAACCAGGATCAGGACGAGGGCCGCGATCGGCAGCGAAACCGTCTCCGCGCGAATCAGGTCCTGCTCGGAGAGGGCCACGGAATCGCGCTGGATCGGGCCGAATCCTGTCAGGTTCACGTCGTAGCCACCCGGCGGCGCGAGGAGTTCCTCGAGCTCGCCGACCGCGCCAACCGCCTCGTCGTCGGTCAGATTGAGCCCGATCACCGCGTAGGCAGCGTCGCCAATCGTGCTGATGAACCGATCGTCGTGCGTCTCGGCATACCCGGTGATGGCGCTGACCCGACTGTCAGCACCGAGTTCGGCGAGGGTCGTCGCGACCGCGGCCTGGAAGTCGGCCCCGCGGGCATCGGCGCCCGGCGCGTCGGCGCGAAAGAGGGCGAGGAAGGCGCTTCGGCCCGTGCCGAACTCGGATTCGAGGCGCTGTGCAACGCGCGCCGATTCCGAATCCTCGTCCAGCCATCCGCCGGCGGAGAGTTGGCCCGCCGTACCGGCCGCGAGCGGCGCCGCGGCAGCTGCGACCACGAGCATGACGAGGAGGACAGCTCGGCGTCGCCGATAGACGAACGCACCCCAGCGGCTGAACATCAAGATCCCTTCCCTCGAGCAGTGCCCGCGAGCACCGATTGGCATGGTCGACGCGTCGAATGGTAGGGAATCGAGAAGCCTTTCGTGAGTCCCGCACTACCGCGGGCCGCGGGAGCGCGGGACTCACGGCGTAGACTCGGCCGCGATGTCGTCCGCCCCGACGCCCAAGGTTCAGACCGTCCTCGGCCCCGTCGACCCTCCGACGCTCGGGTTCACGCTCCCGCACGAGCACACCGCCATCACGCTCTGGCAGATCCCGAACCGTTGGGACTACTGGGAGCTCACCCGCGACGAACCGCTGATCACCTCGGAGCTGGCGCACTACCGCGACGCCGGCGGGTCGACCCTGGTAGACCTGACCCTGCCGGGCGTCGGCCGTGATCCCGGGTGGCTGGTGCGGCTCGCCCGTGCGACGGGGCTGCACATGGTCATGGGCTGCGGCTGGTATCGCGAGGCGTACTACCCGGCCGAGGCGATGATCGATCGACGCTCGGTCGAAGACCTCGCCGATGAGCTCGTCCGGGAGTTCGAGGAGGGGATCGCGGTCGGCGGCGTCGACAGCCGCGTCCGCCCGGGGATCATCGGGGAGATCGGGACCGACAAGCCATGGCTGTCGGCGCAGGAGGAGCGGGTCCATCGAGCGGCAGCTCGCGCATCACGGCTGACTGGCCTTGCGATCACGACCCACGGGGTAATGAGTGATGTCGGACTTGCTCAGCTGACGGTCTTCGAGTCGGAGGGCGCCGATCTGAGCCGGGTCGTCATCGGCCACGCCGACTCCTACCCGGTCTTCGAGCACTATCTGGAGATCATCCGTCGCGGCGCGAACGTCGAATTCGACTTCCTCGGGATGTCCTTCACGGTACAGGAGCGCCACGGCGAGCCGCGCATCATCGACCTGCTCCGGGAGCTACTTTCAAGGGGTCACGCCGACCGCGTCTTGCTGAGTCAGGACGTCTGCCACAACTCGCAGCTCCGGCACTACGACGGGAACGGCTACACGTACCTGCAGGAGACGTTCCTGCCGAGGCTGCGGGAGCTTGGCGTGTCCGACGCCGAGATCGAGCAACTTACGATCGCCAACCCGCGGCGAATCCTCACGATTGGCTGACGAGCCGAAAGGAGCGGGTCATGGCCAGGCCGAATAGCGTCGACGAATATGTGGCCGCACTTCCCGAGGACCGCCGGGCCGTCCTCGAGGCGCTCCGGCAGACGATCCGGGCAGCCGCGCCTGAAGCCACGGAATTGATCTCGTATCAGATGCCCACGTTCAAGACCCATGGCCAGTTTCTGGTGTCGTATGCCTCGTGGAAGCGCCACTTCAGTTTGTATCCCGCGAGTGATGCGGTCGTCGAGGCCTGCGGCGACGCCCTCGAGCCGTTCCTGGTCGGCCAAGGGACGATCAGCTTCCGGGCAGACAACATGCTCCCCGCCGACCTCGTGACGAAGATCGTCGAGGTTCGCTTCGCCGAGAACGCCGCGAAGGCGGCGAACGCTCGACGATCGTCAGCCCGTCCACGCTCGACGCAGGGCGGTTGAGACACTCTTCGGTTGATGGGCGTGGCTCGTGCCGGGTACGTGCCGCGGGTGCGGCGCGGCGCGACGTAGCCGTTCAAACGCCAGGGCTCCGCACCGCCGAGTTACCCGCTAACCAGTGACGCCTCGACCGACAGCTCCACGTTGCCTTTGAGGGCCACGGAAATCGGGCAGTTATCCCGCGCATCGTCCGCAATGGTCGCGAACGTGGCGGCATCGATGCCCGGCACGTCACCGACCACCGTGATCTTGCTGGTGGTCACCTTCCAGCCTCCGCTCGCGTTGTCGAAGGTGACCTCGGCCCTGACGTCGAGCTTCGTGGCCGGGGTGCCGTTCTTGGCGAGCCGCGCCGAGAAGGCCATCGAAAAACAGCTCGCGTGGGCCGCCGCGAGCAGCTCCTCCGGCGAGGTCTTGCCGTTGTGGGCGCTCGTGCGTGCCGCCCACGAGACTGGCATCCGCGAGAAGACGCCGCTCGATACGTAGTCGATGGTTCCGGCCCCTGAGATGAGGTCGCCCTTCCAGGTGACGCTGGCGTGTCGAGTCTCGGCCATGTCGGAGCCTCCAGAGCGTGGTTGGGTCGCTGCGCTGCAGCGCATCGTCCCACGGACCGCCGACGCGCGCCGCGGGCGCGACCGACATCAGGCGGAGAGAAGCGCGCGCACCATCGTCAGGAACGCTCGATGGCGCACGGTCCTTGGAAAGACAACGCGCTCCATGCCGCCGAAGTCGCGGTGAGCGGCGATCGCCTCGGCGAATGCCGGCGCGAAGGCTGGGTCGGCCAGCGGATCGAATCCATCCTCCCACCACAGACCGGCGAGCCGAAGCGAACCCGCCCGCCGCTCGATCCGCGGTTCGATCCGGCCGACGAGTCGATCCCCGTACAGGATCGGGAGCACGTAATAGCCCCAGCGACGCTTCGCCGCCGGGACGTAGACCTCCCAGACGTAGTCGAAATCGAACAGCCGACGCAGCTGGTCGCGATCCCAGCAAAACGGGTCGAGCGGCGCCAGGAAGGCGACTCCCCCAGCGTGGCCGCCGGGCGACGCTCCCGCGGCAACTTCGGCCAGGGCCTGCTCGACGAGCGGCCACTCGGCGCCGACGACGAACCGCTCACCCTTGAATCCCTCAACCTGCACCGGCAAGATCTCGCCACGCTCGACCAGCTCGGCTCGAAGCAGCCCCCGCTCCGCCGCGTTGCGGCCCGTGCCATACCAGAGCTCGGATTGGCCGCCCGTCCCGAGCAGCCCGCCGGCCCGATAGCGCGACAACAGCCGATGCCGGCGCTGTTCCCACTCGGGAACCTGGTGCGCAAGCAACCCGGCAGGGAACAGCCGCTCCACGAGGTCGTAGACCCGGAGGTTCCGCTCCCGCCGCGCGATGCCCAGGACCCCCGATTCGGCGAGCGCCTCGAGGATCGCGCGGACCTGGTTCGTCGGCCGCCAGTACCACTCGATCGCCGCGCGCGAACCGACGTCCCGCGGCAGCAATGGACCGCCGTCCCGGATGCGGGCGACGAGCTCCTCGACCAGCGGCGCGTGCTCGTCGAAGGCACCGCGCGAGTGCTCGGCGTGGTTTCGGTCCCAGGTCAGGCGGTACCAGGGCAGTTCCGCAGTCGGCACGATCGAGAGCATCTTGTTGTAGGTCTCGTACAGAACTCGGTCCTGGTACAGCCAGTGGTCCGTCCACTCCCGCTGGTAGCCGGCGATCCGCGAGAGGAGCACGAGATCGTGATTGCGGCCGGCAATCTCCAGCGGATCGAACTGGAGGGACCCCACGCGATCGACGACCCGCAGCACGCTCTCCGGCTCGGCCGGCAGCGCCCGAGGCGGCGCGAGCAGGTGACGGAGCACCAGGAATCGGCGTGCGACGGCGCGACTGAGAATTGCAGCGGGATCGGCGTTTGGCACGGCCCGATGGTAGCGGCGGGATGCCAACGACCTTCCCGCTATCATCGCCGCGACCCCTGAAGCGACATCGGCACGCTCGCGTCGGCCGGACCTGGGGCAGATTCATCCCCAGGCCCGCCGGAACGATGGCGCCAAAGTCGGCGTTCGCCGGCGCATCAACCGTGGAGGGACCGAATTCGCGACCTAGGCTGCTACGCCCTGCGATATAGTTCTGCCGGGAGCACCCACACCCGGTCCGACCTGAGGCACGAACGGCCATGATCCTTCGACTCTCGGCGATCCTGCGCGAGATCACCCGCGGAGGGCTGGCCGGCCTCATCGCCGGCATGGTCATCGGGGGTCTCG
>JBKKBB010000011.1:0-4217 GCA_046714395.1 Candidatus Limnocylindrales bacterium
CGGCTACGCTTCGCAACCGGGCCCGTAGCTCAGCGGCAGAGCAGGGGACTTTTAATCCTCGTGTCGTGGGTTCGAATCCCACCGGGCCCTCCAGTCATCGGACCTCGGTGGCACCACCTCGCAACCCCGGCCGACCCTGAAGCGAAGCCCGTTCGGCGCCCCGGCGACGGCGCAGGTATCCCAGGGCCCCCCGGAGACTCATCGCCAGACCCGTGACCGACGACGGGCTCGACGGAGGGGTCCCCGAATGCGGCGATTCTCCATGGCCCTGCTGGCCGCTCTGGTGGCTGCGGCCGCCATCCCCGAGGCGGCGTCTGCCGCGGCCGTTCACGGCGTCGGTGGCGTGTTCGGTGCTGTGGCGACCGGCGTCCTTGCGACCGGCGCCGTCCAGGCAGGCTACTCGGGCCTCATCGACGGCAACCCAGGCCAGGTTCTGACGCAGCTCGTCGCGGTCGGCGCGACGATCGCCTACGCCGTCGTGGCCACATTCGCGATCGTCAAGCTCGTTGACGTGATCCTCGGGATCCGGGTCTCCGCCAGAGACGAGGAGATGGGCATCGATCTGGCGATCCACGGCGAGGTCGCCTACCAGGCCTGACCCAACGCAGCGACTGCGCCACAGGGCACCAGCCCGGGCGGGTATCGCCGTCCCCGATTACGGAGTCATCGTCGATGCGCCGAACGCACGCCGCCCCGCCGCCGCTGTACGACCCCTCGACCGAGCACGACGCGTGCGGCGTCGGGTTCGTCGCCGACGCCGGTGGCCGATCGCGCGACCGCGTGCTGCCGATGGCGCTGGCCGGGCTCGGATCGCTCGGGCATCGCGGGGCGTTTGGCGCGGACGGCACCTCGTCCGATGGGGCCGGTGTGGCCCTTCCGCTCGAACCTGATCTCGTCAACCTGCTGATCGCAGACCTGCCGAAACAGGCTGGCGTCGGGCGACGGCCCGGCGTCCTCCAGCTGTTCCTTCCCCGCGGTCGTTCCCGGCTGGCGGCGGCGAAAGCCATCGTCGCGGGTGCCCTCGCCGAGGTGGGCTTGGGGTCCGTCGTCTGGCGGGATGTTCCGACGGACCCGAGTGTGCTCGGGCCGGCCGCCTTCGAGGCTCGGCCGTCCTTCGCCCAGGCGTTCGTCGCCCGTCCCCACGGTTTGTCGGGGCGGCCGATCCCGGACGCCGCATTCGAACGGAGGCTGCTCCTCGCTCGCCGGCGGATCACGGGTGAGGCGGCGACCTATGGCCTGTCGGCTCTCTCGGTCGCGTCTGGGTCGTGCCGGACGATCGTCTACAAGGGCCTGGTCAGCGGCGATCGGCTCGCCGGGCTCTATCCGGACCTTCGAGCCTCGATCGCAATGACGTTCGCCACCTTCCATCAGCGCTACGCCACGAATACGCATCCAACCTGGAAGCTCGCCCAACCCTTTGCGCATCTGGCCCACAACGGCGAGATCAACACCGTGCGCGGCAATCGGGAGGAAGTCCGAGGACGGCGGGGCGACCTCGATCCATCTGGGCTGCTCGCCGAGGTCGCGCGCCGCGGCGCGCTGCTGGCCGGCGACGGTTCCGATTCTTCGTCGCTCGAGGACATCCTGGAGCTGATGCTGTCAGCCGGTTGGGAGATTGCCACGGCGCTCGCGGTCCTGATGCCGGAAGCGGCGGCCCTGCGTCCTGAGGGCGTCCCCGGCGCAGTAGGCCTCTCCCAGCGGACGGCCGGATTCCTCGCACCGTGGGACGGCCCTGCCGCGCTCGTGTTCACCGACGGCCGCACGGTCGGCGCTGTGCTGGACAGGAACGGCCTCCGACCGCTCGCCTACGCGGTGACCCGTGACCGGATCGTCGCGGCGGCCTCCGAAGCCGGGGCCATCCCCCTGGACGCCGCGGAAATCCAGTCACTGGCTCGACTCGGTCCCGGCGAGATGCTGCTGGTTGAACCGGCCCGCGGTCGGATCCTCCACGATGCCGCCGCCAAACGCGGTCTCCTGGGAGCCAGGACGGCCCACGGCAGTCCGCATGCCGTGCTGCTCGACGAGCCGAAGGACGATCTCGCCTCGTACAGGTTGCCAAGCGCATCGCATGGGGGTCGGTACCTTGCCGGGATGGACGCCGAGCGCCAGCGTCTGGACTTGCGGACCATGGCGATCGATGGGCACGAGCCCCTCTGGAGCATGGGCGACGACACGCCGACACCGGCGCTCGGGCGCATCGATCGCCGGGCGGCCGATCACCTCAAGCAGTCGTTCGCCCAGGTCACCAACCCACCGATCGATCCCGAACGCGAGCGCCTGGTCGTAGATCTGCGCGTCCATGTCGGCCGCCGCGCGCCGCTGCTCAGTGGGCTGCCCCGACGATCGCGGACCCTCAGGCTCGTCCGCCCGATCGTTGCCGATCTGCCGGGACTCCGATCCGGCCTGCGGGACCTGCGCGACGGCCGCGTCGTCACGCTCGACGCGACGTGGGCGTCGAGCGACGGTCCCGGCGGCCTCGTCGCGGCTCTCGACAGGATCGCGCTCGAGGCGCTCGCCGCCGCTCGACGGGGAGCGCTTGCCATGGTGATCAGCGACC
Source organism: Candidatus Limnocylindrales bacterium (assembly GCA_046714395.1). GTDB lineage: Bacteria > Chloroflexota > Limnocylindria > Limnocylindrales > CSP1-4 > UBA5189. The sequence goes on from JBKKBB010000011.1 coordinate 2,558, forward strand.
GCCGGTTTGATCTGGATCGCCTCCCGATCCCGTCGGTCCTGGCCGTGGGCGCCGTCCATGCCGCCCTGACCGAGGTCGGTCTGCGCGGCCGAACCGATATCGTGGCCGAATCCGCCGACGTCCTCGACGTCCACGCGCTGGCCATGGCGCTCGCCGTCGGAGCCCGTGCCGTCCACCCGTGGCTTGCGATCAGCGTCGCGGCCGAGATCGCCGGGAGCCGCGGCGCCGAAGACGTGACGGTCGCGCAGGCCGTCGGGAACCTGCTCAGTGCGTTCGAGGCGGGCCTGCGCAAGACACTCGCCCGGATGGGCATCAGCGCCGCGGCGTCATACGTTGGCGGCGCGTTCTTTGAAACGCTCGACTTCGCGCCCGAGGTTGGTGCGCGGTGCTTCCCGGCGGCACTCGGCTGGGACGGGCTCGTCGGCTTTGACACGCTCGGGACGCGCCAGCTCGCACGCCTCGAGGACGCCCGGGCCATCGATGTGGCGGCCCTGACGGCCGCCGGCGGGCGAGAGCCAAGGCTCCCGGATCCGGGATTCGCTCGATTCCGCTCGGAAGGCGAGGCGCACCTGTTCGCGCCCAGGATCGTGGCAGCCATCCAGACGCTGGCCGGACCGACCATGGCCGGGGGTCGGCCGGATCTGGCGGCGTATCGAAGCTCCGTCGGACGGGCTGCCCCGGCGGTCGTCCGGGACCGCCTCGCGATTCGGGCGAAGGCGCTCCGTCGCCCCATCTCGCTCGACGAAGTGGAAGCGGCACGCGACATCGTCCGGCGCCTGGTCGTCTCGGCGATGAGCGTCGGCGCGCTGTCCCCTGAGGCACATCAGGCGCTCACCATTGGAATTCAGCGCGCCGGGGGCGCGGCGAATACGGGCGAGGGCGGCGAGGATCCGGCGTGGTACGCCCCCGATGTGGACGGCCGGCGACGTGACGCTTCGATCAAGCAGGTCGCCTCCGGGCGTTTCGGGGTCACAGCCACCTACCTGGCACGAGCCGAGCAGCTCGAAATCAAGATCGCCCAGGGCTCCAAGCCAGGCGAGGGGGGCCAGCTTCCGGCCCGCAAGGCCACGGCCTACATCGCGGCGCTCAGGCGCGGCCAGGCAGGGCGGGCCTACATCAGCCCGCCGCCGCATCACGACATCTACTCGATCGAGGACCTTGCCCAGCTGATCGCCGACCTTCGAGCGATCAATCCACAAGCCCGGATCGGCGTGAAGCTGGTGGCGTCCCGAGGCGTGGGGACGGTGGCCGCGGGCGTGACCAAGGCGGGGGCCGACTACATCCATCTCGCCGGCGGGGCGGGCGGCACCGGTGCGTCGCCGCTCAGTTCCATCAAGCACGTCGGCGTGCCGTGGGAACTCGGCCTGTCCGAGGTCCACCAGGTCCTCCTCTGGAACGGCCTTCGCGATCGGGTCGCCCTCCGAACCGATGGCGGCCTCCAGCGCGGTCGGGATCTCCTGCTGGCCGCCCTCCTGGGTGCCGAGGAATTCGCGCTCGGGACGTCTGCCCTCGTCGCGCTCGGCTGCGACATGGCCCGCCAGTGCCATCTCGACACGTGCCCGACGGGGATCGCGACCCAGCGGGCCGACCTGCGCGCCAAGTTCGCCGGCACGCCCGAACAGGTCGAGCGGTTCGCCCTCGCCCTTGCCGAGGATCTGCG
>JBKKBB010000012.1:0-29243 GCA_046714395.1 Candidatus Limnocylindrales bacterium
AGCGTGTGGCCGACCTCCTGGCACATCACCAGGTTTCGCCAGGCCGTCGTGTTGTAGGTGGATGTAATGAAGTACGTGTCGTTGACCTTGACGGTGGCCTTGGTGATGTGGCTGCCGGATGCCCAGATCTGCGCGGCGCCGAGCCAGCCGTTGTTCCCGTACCTTGAATTGCAGACCTGAACGGTCCCCAGCGTGGCACTGCAGAGTTTCTTCACCGCGGTCCCCGCGACGACCGTCGTGTCGAGGACAACCGACACGCTCCAGTCGCTCGAGGTCGTCGAAAGGTATGGGTCCCACGTCACGTCGACCGTGTCGCCGAGCTTCAGCGTGAACGGGTTTAGAGTTCGCGCCCAGTGGAAGCTGCCCCACGAATGGGACGCGGTTACGGATGCCGGCAGGACGAGGACGAGTGCGAGTCCGATAGAGAGCAGCGCAAGCCGGCGGGGAGCATGAAACATCTTTGTTGACCTCAAAGACGGCGGGGCTGACCAGCCGAGTTCGTCGGGAACATACCACGCGGCAATCCGTTCGGGAATAGTACTATCCAAAGTCCGGTGCGAATCGACAACGAACCCGCCCGGCAGGCGTGAAGAATCCAGCGGCCATTGTGGAATGAAGACTTGAGTCGCTACCATCTGGGGTTCTGGCGACCCCCACTCGATCCGACATGATTCAGGGAGCCCCATCGATGAAGATTCGTGACGCGAAACCGGAAGAACTTGCTCCCAAACCGCGCAAAGCACGAGCGTTGACACCGCGACAACTGGCGATCCAGAAGCGCGATCAAGCCATCCTGAAGACGCTCAACGAGATTGCTGTTGGAGCGATGTCCGGGATCAAGAAGATCGAACTCGAAGAGGGCGAGAAACTCGTCACGATCCGCGCAGCCGTCGCCCGAAAGATCAAGGCGCATCCGGCGAGCATCAACATGGGCGTTCGCGGTGGGGCCATTTTCCTGAGCCGCTCGCCGCTCGCGGGGGCTCGCGGCGGACGCCCACGCAAGAACGCCTGAGGCTCGTCACGAGAACCAACTGCGGCGGCACGGGCCGCGGGGCTGGCTACTCGGCTGGCGCCCGCTCGAACGGTGGCATGCCGGCTGCGTGGCGGTAGAACGCCCGCCCGTCGGGCGCCAGGGACGTGTTCCCGGCGATCAGATCGGCCGCCTTCTCGGCGAGCATCATCAGCGGCGCGTAGATATTCGCGTTCGTGACGTACGGGAAGACTGACGCATCGACGACTCGCAGACCGTCGACGCCGTGGACCCGCATCGAGCGTGGATCCACGACCGACAGGTGATCGACACCCATCCGCGCGGTACACGACGGATGGAGCGCGGTCTCCGCATCGCGCGCGACCCAGTCCAGCATCTGGTCATCGGTCTCGACACCTGGACCCGGTGAGACCTCGCCGCCGTTGAACCGGGCCATGGCCGGCTGGCCAAGCAGCCGCCTCGCCATGCGAATGGCCTCGACCCACTCTCGTCGATCCTGTGCAGTGGAGAGATAGTTGAACCGAATGGCCGGGTGGACCGCGGGATCGGCGGTGGTGATCTTGACGCTGCCGCGCGCATCCGAGTACATCGGGCCGACATGGACCTGGTATCCATGCCCACTCGTCGGGGCGGTCCCGTCGTAGCGGATCGCCAGCGGGAGGAAGTGGAACATCAGGTTCGGGTACGTGACGTCCTCGTTGCTGCGGCTGAAGCCTCCCCCCTCGAAGTGGTTGGTGGCACCGGGACCGCGGCGCAGGAACAGCCACTGGAATCCGATCCAGGGCCGTCGCCACTTCTCCAGTGACGGCTGCATCGAAACGGGCTCGAGCGACCGGTGCTGGACGTACGCCTCGAGGTGATCCTGGAGGTTCTCGCCGACGCCCGGCAGGCCGGCCACGATCGGGATGCCCAGGGCGCGCAGCTCGGCGGCGTTGCCGATCCCGGAGACCTGGAGGAGCTGGGGTGAGTTGAAGGCGCCGCCGGCCAGGATGACCTCGCCGGCGGTCACGCGACGCATCCCCCCAGACCTCGTTCGGTACTCCACGCCGACTGCCCGCGGGCCCTCGAACAGCACCCGGGTCACAAAGGCCAGGGTGCGCACGGACAGGTTGCGCCGGCGCATGACCGGATGGAGGTACGCCCGCGCCGCCGAAATTCTCCGGCCCCGCCGGATGTTGCGGTCAAACTTGGCGAAGCCCTCCTGCCGATATCCGTTGACATCGTCGGTGAGCAGCTCACCGGCCTCCTGTACGGCCTCGAAGAACGCGCCGAACAGCGGGTTGGTCGCAGGGCCGCGTTCGAGCGGCAGCGGTCCACCGTGCCCGCGCCACGGATCGTCCGGGGCTGCCGCGATGGCGTCCTCCATGCGCCTGAAGTACGGCAGACAGTGGGCGAAGTCCCAGGTTTCCATGCCCGGATCCGCGGCCCATCGCTCGAAGTCCAGCGGATTGCCGCGCTGGAAGATCATCCCGTTGATCGACGACGAGCCGCCGAGCAGCTTGCCTCGGGCGTGATAGATCCGTCGGCCGTTCATGAACGGTTCCGGCTCTGATTCGTACTTCCAGTCGTAGAACCGACTTCCGATCGGGAAGGCGAGCGCGGCCGGCATGTGCACGAACACGTCAAACCGCCAGTCCGGACGCCCGGCTTCGAGGACCAGGACCCGCGTGCCTGGATCGGCACTCAGCCGGTTGGCGAGCACACTGCCGGCGGAGCCGCCGCCGACGATGACGTAGTCGAACTGTTCGTTGGGCACCCGGCGATGCTAGCGCGTGACGGTCAGTCCCGAGGGGCTGGGCGGGCGTGGGCCCGGAAGCCGCCCTCGCGAAGCCCGGATTGGCGCAGGCCGTCCGAGGCCGGCGGGGTCAGCCGCCGAGCGGCGCGGCGGCGAACTGGACCGCGAATTGCTTGCACCAGATCACGATGCTGGCGGCGCCCTCGGGAACCACGCCCGCGGGAAGGTCCATGTTGAAGTTGCCGTCGGTGGCGCGGAGGGTCCCGACCTCAATGGCGCCCTCGGTGTAGCCGGAGGGATCCGTCGAGACATAGACGAACAAGTCGGGCCCGTTCCGGACCGAGAAGTCATCGAATCGGATCGTCCACGCTCCCGGGGCCGTCTCGATCAGGGTAGCCGTGCCGCTCCCGAAATGGAATTCGTCCGCGCCCGTGAAGGTTCCGGTCCGAGGGTTCGCCAAAGCGGCCACGGACGGGCCCGGGGACGCGGTTGCATTGGTGGCAGGGTCCGGGGCCGCCGTTGGGTTGGTGGCAGGGGCCGGGATCGACGCACCTGGCGCCGGCTCGTCCAGGGCCGTGCGAATGAACAGGGGCGAGCCGAGGTACCACGCACTCGGCAGGCCGATCGCCAGCGCGATCAGGACGACCGCGGCAGTCCTGCCCGGATGGCGGCGGGCGGCGCCAAACCACCCTCGGCGGCGGGCCAACAGCAGCAGCAGCACCCCCGCGACGGCCATACCGATGGCGATCGGAACGCGGTTCGGATAGAGGCTGGTTGCAAAGAGTCGTTCGAGGTCACCGATGATATTCATGTATCACAGCCTGCAGGGCGCGGATGACGGGCCGATGACGGTCACGATCGATGTGAGAACGGCAGCCGGAACCAGAACGTGGTCATCGCCTCATCCGATGCGGCTCCCACTCGGCCGCCGGCGTCCTCGATGAGACGCTTGACAATGGCCAGCCCGATGCCGGCACCGCCGAGCTCCTGAGCCCGTGACTTCTCGACCCGATAGAAGCGCTCCCAGACACGCGGCAGGTCGGCCGCCGGGATGGGCGATCCGGTGTTCGTGACCCGGACCAGGATTCCGTCAACGGCCCTCGATGCCTCGACCCGGACGGTGCCCCCGGAAGGGGTGTAGCGGACGGCGTTCTGCAACAGGTTCGACATCACCTGGGCGAGTTCGTCCTGACGAGCCTGCACGATCAGGCCCATCGGCGCCTCCACCGTGAGCCCGATCGTTCGCCGGGACAACGTGGGGGTGGCGAGTTCGGCTGCAGATCGGACGAGGGCGCTGACATCCACCGGCATCGGCTGCGGTCGCTCACCCTCGGCGCCCGCGAGGATGTCCAGCGACGCCGCGAGCCGCCCGAGTCGATCGACCTCCTCGCGGAGGGAGTCGAAGATGGCGGGATCCGGAGGCAGGACGCCATCGCGGAGTGCTTCGAGGTAACCCTGAAGGTTCGTCAGCGGAGTCCGCAGTTCATGCGAGGCGTTCACGACGAACTCGCGGCGGAGCATCTCCTGCTCCTCCAGGCGATCGGCCATGGTGTTGAATGCGGCGGCGAGGGCCTGAACCTCGTCCGGGCCACCCTCCGGAACCCGCACGGTGAGATCGCCCGCGGCAACCCGGCCCGCTCCTCGAGCGACCCGTTGAATGGGTCGGGCGATCATCCGGGCGAACAGCGCGGCCAGGGCGACGGCCACGATCGCCGCGATCGCCAGCGCGACGCCGAAGACGACCGTGACACTCGTGTCGAACATCTCGTGCGCGTGTTCGGCGGTGTCCCCGGCCGCGACCATCAGCGCAGCGAACGCGTCCGCGCCGACTCGAAGAACCCCGACGGCCACCACGGCCACCCCGATCGCCGCCACGGCGAGCGCCGCGATGGCAATCCGCGAGGCGATGCCCCGACCGAAGCTCATGACATACCGTCCACGCGCTGCACCGGGCCCGCCGCACGATAGCCTGCCCCGCGCACGGTCGCCACGAATCGCGGGGCGGTCGGGTCATCGCCCAGCTTTTCCCGAAGGCGCTTGATGTAGACGTCGATGGCTCGATCGGTCACCTCCGCCTCGCCGATCCCGTGGATGGCATCCAGCAACTGATCCCGATTGAGAATGCGCCCGTCCGCCGAGAGGAGCGCGGTGATGAGGCGGAGCTCGAGGACGCTGAGCGTGACGACCCGGCCCGCCACACGCACAGTGTGTCTGGCCACATCCACCTCGAGATCGCCCGAGACGTACCGGACGTCGGGGTGGATGACGTCGGGGCTGTCCCGCTCCGTGCGCCGGAGGATGGTCCGAACCCGGGCCACGAGCTCGGCCGGTGAAAACGGCTTCGGCAGGTAGTCGTCCGCCCCTTCGGTCAGCCCCAGGATTCGATCACCCGTGGAGGTTCGCGCCGAAAGGACCAGGATCGGCACGTCGCCGAGTGCCCGCGTCCGCCGGATGACAGCCATGCCGTCGACCTCGGGAAGCATCAGGTCGAGGACCACGAGCCGAGGCATCTCTTCCTCGATCAGGCGGAGCGCCGTTCGGCCGTCTCCGGCCGTGACCACCCTGAAACGCTCCCGTTCGAGATACGCCCGAACGAGCGCGACGATCTTCGGATCGTCATCCACGACAAGGATGGGGGCGGGCTGTGGGCGCGGCATCAGGGCGATCATCGCTCCGCAGAGCCTGGGCGACAACCATGACGCTCAGGTGACGGCCCGTCATCGAGCCGTCGTCGGGCGGAAGCCAGTGTGGGTGGCAACCCCGTCGTCGGGCGGGCCGGCTCCCCGACCAGCCCCACCGGGTCGGACAGGAGGAACCACACATGATCCGTCGCCTTGGATCCGCGCTGGCTACGAGCGCCCTGCTGCTCACGATCGCGGCGTCATCGGTCGCCGCGGGAGGCCCGCCCGGACTCGCGTTCTACGTGGACGATGTCCGCTTCCGGACCATCTTCACGCCTACGGACCTGTCGAACACGGGCGCTCCGGCTTCGACGTACGACATCATCTACGACCTGGGCCCCGGGCTCGTCCCCGTCGCCGAGTCGAAGCCGGGCGACAGCGACTACAACGGCGGCCGCTGGATGGTCCTGCCGGTCACGTGGGCCCAGAGCGTGAGCCCCGAGCAGCTGACCAACGCCGAGCAGGTGGAGGCGTACGCGGACGCGGGCATGCTCACGATTGCGGAGACACCGGCCAAGCTGTTCGTCTGCCCGGTGATCCCGGTCGGCGGACGCCCATAGGAGCATCCCAGCAGCTTCGGGCCGGGATTCGAAACCGGCCGTGAACCGGAAGACACAGGCCCAGGGCGCCGTAGTGGCGCCCTGGGCCTCATCGATTCTGTCCCCCGACGGCCCACGATGAACCCCGATGTCGATTGATGCCACTCCCGTTCGTTGATGGAGTAGACGGCGGCACACGGCCGCGCATCAGCAACGCGAAAGAGGTCCTGGCAATGGCGAACTATGTGCTCGTCTACCACGGCGGATCGATGCCGGAGACGCCCGCGGAGGGCGCGAAGGTGATGCAGGCGTGGAACGACTGGTTCGGGGCGCTCGGTGACGCCGTCGTGGACGGCGGCAATCCAGCCTCCAGGACCCGACGGATCGACACCGATGGCTCCATCACCGATGACCCGTCCGGTCCGTCCGGCTACAGCATCCTCAAGGCCGACGCGCTCGACGCGGCCGTCGAGCTCGCCACGGGCTGCCCGGTCCTGCCCGGCGGCGCATCGATCCAGGTGGTCGAGACCCTCGACGCGATGTAGCCGGCGCGACGTCGCGGTACGGCGGGCCGACGACCGGCTCGTCGTACCGCTCAAGCGCCCATCCGGGCTCAAGCCGTCACACTGTCGATGATGACTGAAGACCGACGGAGCGAACCGCAGCCGGCGGCTGACTCAGGCGGCTTCGAGGCGCTCGGGCTGGGCGAGCCACTTCTCTCGACGATCGCCGGTCTCGGCTACGAGGAACCGACGCCGATTCAGCGCGAGGCGATCCCCATCCTGCTCGCCGGACGAGACCTGCTCGCGCAGGCGCCGACCGGAACCGGCAAGACCGCAGCATTTGCCCTGCCCATCATTACCCGCCTCGAAGTCGGCCGCCCAGGTTCGGGTCCAGCGGCGGCACTCGTGGTCGTCCCGACTCGCGAACTCGCGATGCAGGTCGCGGAGGCGTTCCAGACCTACGGCAAGGCGCTTGGAACACGCGTCGTACCGGTCTATGGTGGCCAGCCCATCCATCAGCAGTTGCGCGGCCTGAGCCGTGGCGTGGACGTTGTGGTCGCGACACCCGGTCGAGCGGTTGACCACCTGAAGCGGGGCAGCCTCAATCTGGAAGGGGTCCGCGTTGTCGTCCTCGACGAGGCCGACGAGATGCTGGACATGGGCTTCGCCGAGGATCTGGACACGATTCTGGCGGCGACGCCGATCGCCCGTCAGACCGTGCTGCTGTCAGCGACGATCTCACCGACGATCGCCAAGATCGCCCGCCGCCACCTCCGCGAGCCGGCCCGGGTCAGCGTCCACGCGGATCGCGGAACGCACGCCGGTGTGGCCAAGGTCCGCCAGACCGCGTACGTCGTGCGGAGACCGGACAAGCTGGCGGCTCTCTGCCGGATTCTCGATGTCGAGGATCCAACGTCGGCCCTCGTCTTTGCCAGGACGCGCGGCGAAGTCGACGATCTGGCCGAGGCGCTCAGCGGGCGCGGCCACGATGCCGGGGCGTTGCACGGTGGACTGGCCCAGGAATCCCGGGATCGAATGATGGGTCGCTTCCGAGACGGCTCGCTCGACGTGCTCGTCGCGACCGACGTCGCCGCTCGAGGCCTTGACATCGAGCACGTCAGCCACGTCGTCAACTACGACGTCCCGTCGGACCCGGACCAGTACGTGCACCGGATCGGCCGAACCGGCCGGGCGGGCCGTGAGGGCGTCGCCATCACCCTCGTTGAGCCGCGGGAGCATCGGCTGCTCCGCAACATCGAAGCAGCAACCCGGACGAAGCTGTTGATCGAGCGCTTGCCGACCGTGGCCGACCTGCGCGAGCGCCGGGTCGAGATCCTGCGCGGCAACCTCCGCGAGGCCCTCCTGGCGGGCGGCAACGACCGCCTGCGGGGGGTGGTGGAACCGCTGTCCGAGGAGTTCGATCTCGTGGACATCGCCCTTGCGGCCGTGTCGCTGGTTGAGGGCGCGGGGCCGGACGCCGATGAGGTCGAGCTGGCTCCGGCATTCCTGCACGATGCCCAGCCCAAGGGCAGGCCGGGCCCCGCCGGCCGCGACGGTGCGGTTGGTCGATCGGGCACCGGAAGCCGGGCCGATCTTGGGCCGCGTGGCGGTCCGCCGGGACGTGACCCGCAGGGACGTGTTCCGGCCGGACGCGGGTCCGTCGGTCGCGACCCCGTGCCGCGCGGGGCCCGTCCATCGGGACCGCCCCATCCCTCCGTTCCAGACGGCGGCTGGATTCAGCTGTGGGTCGGTGGCGGCCGGCGCGCTGGTCTTCGGCCGGGCGATCTCGTGGGCGCCATCGCCAACGAGGCCGGCGTGCCCGGATCCGTGGTCGGAGCGATCCAGATCTTCGACGACTTCGCGCTCGTCGACGTCCAGGCCGGCGTGGTTGACGGCGTGGCCGACGCACTTCGGCGGGCCCGCATTCGCGGCCAACAGGTGCAGGTTCGGAGGGAGCGACCGCGCTGAGGTCGGTCTCGCGCGCCGCTCACCGGTCGCACGCCAACTGATCCTCCTGTCGGCGACCGAGGCGGGGTATCCTCTGCGCAACGTCAGGGAGTGCGCGCGGTAGCTCTTCGCCGCGCCAGCCTTGCGTCCAAACGTGGGGAGCGTGTCGCCACGCGGGGGAGGTTCCGGTCATGTCGCTACTCCGGCGAGTTGAACAGGCTCAGCTTGGAGGCAACGCGACCGTCGAAGTAGCACCGGCCGACAAGCCAGCGGCCCCTGAACCGGCCGCTCCAAGGGCGGCGCGGCTGTCCGGCCGGGAGGCGCTCCTGGCCGACATTCGTGCCCGTGCCCAGGCCGAGGTGATCCGCGCGTTCCAGTCGCTGGTCGAGGCGGCCGACGGGGCCGATGTCGGCAGAGCAATCGCGGACATCATCGACCGGATCATCGCCAGGGAAGGTTTCTCGGTGACGCGCCCGGAGCGCCTGAGCCTGATCGAGGAAATCGTCCATGAAGTCACGGGGCTGGGGCCGATTGAGCCGCTCCTGGCCGACCCCACAATCACCGAGGTCATGGTCAATGGCCCACACAACGTCTTCATCGAGCGCGGTGGGAAGATCCATCGTGTCGATGTCGAGTTCCTGAACGATGAACACGTTCTGCGGATCATCGACCGGATCATTGCCCCGTTGGGCCGGCGGATCGACGAGACCAGCCCGCGCGTGGACGCCCGCCTGCCGGACGGATCGCGGGTCAATGCGATCATCGCGCCGCTGTCCCTCGTCGGCCCCGTAATCACCATTCGAAAGTTCGCCGCCAAGCCGTTCACGGTCACCGACCTCATCGGCTTCGGGACGGCAACGGAGGAAATGTTCCAGTTCCTGCAGCGGTGCGTGTGGGCGCGGCTCAACATCTTTGTCTCGGGAGGCACCGGCTCGGGCAAGACGACCTTCCTCAACGTCCTCTCGTCGTTCATCCCCGAGGACGAACGCATCGTCACGATCGAGGACGCGGCGGAGCTTCAGCTCCGGCAGGAGCATGTGGTAACGCTCGAGGCACGCCCGGGGAACACGGAGGGTTCGGGCGAGATCACGATCCGCGATCTGTTGCGCAATGCCCTGCACATGCGGCCCGACCGGATCATCGTCGGCGAGTGTCGATCGGGCGAGGCCCTCGACATGATCCAGGCCATGATGACCGGCCAGGACGGGTCCCTGTCCACCGGCCACGCCAACACCACGCGGGACATGCTTCGCCGCCTCGAGACGATGATCCTGATGGCCGGCTACGACCTGCCGCTGCGGGCGATCCGCGAGCAGATCGCGTCGGCCATCGACGTGATCGTGCACACGGCGCGTCTCAGGGACGGGTCTCGCAAGATCGTCAGCATCACCGAGGTCTACGGCATCGAGGAAGACGACATCCTGACCCAGGACATCTTCTCTTTCGAACAGACCGGCGTGGAGAACGGCAAGGTGCTGGGCGAGCTCCAGGCGACCGGCGTGCGGCCCGCCTTCATGGGCGTGTTCGCAGCCTCGGGAGTCGATCTGCCGCCGGGGGAGTTCGGCATCCCGCCCGAGGACCCTGAAAAGCCGGCCAAACGCGGCAAGGCCCGATGGTCGATCGGGGCGGAGGCAGACGCGCCCGAGAGGTCACGGCCTCGGGTCGGGCATGGGCGGGCCTCCAAGGCCGGCGGCATGATCTACGTTTCGTCCGTTGGCCCGATCGATCCCGAGACCGGCTTCGTGGTCGTGGGTGGGATCAAGGAACAGACACGCCAGTGCCTGCACAACCTCAAGGCCAAGCTCGAGGGGATGGGGAGCTCGCTGGAAAAGGTCGTCTGGGCGAACTGGGCACTGAGCGACCAGGGCGAATTCGACGAGTTCAACGAAGAGTGGGTCCGAGGATTCACCGACGATGGGCCCGTCGGTCAGGCGACGATGATGCCGCCGTCGAACCGCCGCGCCGGATTCCGGGTCGTGATCGGGGTCATCGCCGAGGCATAGTCGCCGTGAACGGTGCCCTGCGCCGGGCGGCACGGGATGCTACGAGGGCCGTCTCGGACTCGCGAGCCGGTGTCAGATGAACAGGGACACGTCCGCGTCGGCTGCCCAATCGAGGAAGTGCGTCGCGCCGCAGACCGGTTCGATCCCGTCGATGAACCCGTCCTTGGCGAAGCCGAAGACATCCATCGTCATGCCACACGGGATCAGCTTGACGCCCAGCTCCAGCGACAGGTCGAGGAGCTCGTCGATCGAGGCCACGCCGTGGTCCTTGAACTGGCGCTTCATCATCCACGTGGCCATGGGGGTCATGCCCGGCAGCGCCGTCATGAGCTGGGGCATCGGGATGGGCATCGGCATCGCCGGGTTGCCGGTGGTCCCGACCTCGAGGTTGCGGTTCTTCTGGAGGATCTTCAGGCCATAGAACGTGAAGAAGATACCCACGTCCCAGCCGAGGGTCGCACCCGTTGTTGCCAGGATGAGCGGCGGGTAGGCCCAGTCGAGCGTGCCCTTGGTGGCGATGATGGCCATCTTCTTGGGCTTGGCCAGGCGCTCCGCCTCCTTGATGGCGAAGAGTTCGTCCACCCGGGTGGTGACCATGGCGTCAACGCGTTCGCGGATGAGCGCGTCCATGTCCGTCATCGTCCGGTCTGCCGTTTCAACCATTGCGCTCGCCTGCCTTGTTCTCGCCGGGCTTCAAGCCGGCGCCGTTTCGGGTGTGCTGACGTTTTCTAGCCGAGGATTGCTCACCGCGGCGATGTGGATCGAGACGATACTCGAAATGGGATCAAACGGGAATCTCTCGTCTCCCGGGTGTCGGTCAGGCCTTCTGGATCCAGAAGCGCATGACCTTGCCGGCGGTCTCCTGATGAATCACCGGGTTCTTGCTGTTCCTGCTCCAGGCGGCGACGTCCGGCACAGATCCGGGATCCGTGGCCTCGAGCAGCACGACCTGCTGCGAAGCCATCTCCCGCATGAACTTGGCCAGCTTCACGATCGGCATTGGGCAAAGCAGCCCTTTTGTATCAAGGACCTGATCGTGGGCGGGTGCGTCTGCCATCTGAAACTCCTCGATGCGAGCGGACGCTCGCGGGATCAAGATCGGCCAATAGTAGGTCAACCCGGCGAAACGCTCGGAAAGAGGTCCGGGAGGGCGACCACAGCCTGTGGAAGCCCGGGGCAGAATCACGTGGTCCGGGGAATCTCATACTAGGCAGGACCATGACGATCGGGCCGCTTCCAGAAGAGCCAGCCGCGCGGGTAGCCTCCCAATGAGAAGAGCCGTTCGCGTCGTCGCGTTCTGGGGGACAGCGATGGGAGCGAGCTGGCTCTCGTGATCGACCCTTCGGCGTTCCGCATGCGCTCCCGTACGGGCGCGTGAGTGTGACGCTCGCCGGCGTTCGCTTGACGCCGCTCTGGCTGGCGGTCGTGGCGTTGTGGCTGGCGGTTGCTGCTGTCAGTCTCACGTCCGCGCGCACGGAGCCGATCATGCTGCTCCTGATCAGCGTGGGCTTCGGCGCAGCCTTCCTGTCCGGTCTGGTGGGTGTCGGCGGTGCGGTGATCCTGATCCCGTTGCTGCTGTACGTTCCACCGCTCCTTGGCCTCGCCGACCTCGGGATCAAGACGATCGCGGGGATCACGATCGTTCAGGTCACCGCGGCCGCACTGTCGGCAGCCTCCGGGCATCGAGGGGCCGGCCATGTCGATCGGCGCCTGGTGTCCGTACTCGGCCCGACCATGATCGTGTCGTCCTTCGTCGGCGCGACCGCCTCGGCGATCTTCGCTCCGATCGTCCTAGAGGCGGTGTTCGCCAGCCTCGCGGTATTCGCCTCGGTTCTGATGCTCGGCCTGCGCAACCGGGCACCAGCCCACACGGACACCCCACCCACGTTCGATCGGCGGCTCGCCATCGCGATCGGCGTCGTCGTCGGCCTGCTGGCCGGGTTCATCGGCGCTGGAGGGGCGTTCTTCCTCGCCCCGGTGCTCCTCCACGTCTTGCGCATCCCCATGCGCTACGTCGTGGGTTCGTCGGTCGGGGTCGTGGCCATCTCCTCCGGGGCCGGTCTGCTCGGCAAGGCGGTGACGGGTCAGGTTGACTGGCTGCTCGCGGCAGCGCTCGTTGTCGGGGCGCTGCCGGGCGGGCGCGTTGGGGCCCTGGTGTCGCGGCGCGTCTCGCCCTACCGGCTCGGGCTGGTTCTCGGATTCCTCATCCTGGGCGTGGCCATTCGCATGTGGCTGGGCATCGGCGCGCAGGTCGGCCTCTTCGACTGACGGTCCAGTGGGTGTCCGCCTGTTGCCGATCGATGGAGGGACGCCTGGGGCTGGCAGCGAAGCGGCCGTTACCTGGATGTCCGACCCTGGTCAGACCCTCGCCGACATGCAGAACTGGTGCCGGACCCGCTACACCGAGGTTACACGCTACTCGTTGGCCTCGGGGGACCTCGCCATCTTGCTGCTTGGCCCGCCGTCGGGAGGCGGAGGCGGCGGCTCGCGGCCTCTCACGCGACGTGCCGACCTGCCGGGACGACGGCGAGACGTGGGTTCCAGCGTCGGTGGCGGCTGGCCATCGCACAGCGAGGTCGCCGTCGGACGGCGTGCCCAAATTAGTAACTCGAGGGCCGCGTCGGGTCGCAGCTCCAGTTTACGTGGCCGTCGAGCGGCTGACCGGGGAAGGCTGCCAGGAGGCCGGCACCGTTGGTGGGAAGGCCGCTGAAAGCCACTTCGCCGGCGAGTCGCAACGGCCCGATCTCGCGGACCTCGGTCCGCGGCCGAGGAAACCCGAAGAAGTCGTAGTAGTTCCCCTCGCCGCCGAACCGGAAGGACGGATCTCCCGAGTCGATTATGAACCCGAGATGCCCGTCCTTCGGCGAACCGGGCCCACTCCATGTAACGATCCGGAGGAAGCTGACCTCCGACGAATTCTCGTTTGTCCAGCAGTAGCCCTGCCCGCTCCAGTCGGCGGTCGCTGGGGCCGTCACGTGGACCGAAACCGTTCCGGCGAATGTCGCCGCAGGCTGATAAGCCGGTCCGAGGGCGACCCCGGCAAGAGTGCCACCGACGAGGGCCGCGCCCAGGGTGAGGGATGTGGCCGCCCGGCCCTCGTGGTTTCTCACCGCCTCGACGATGGCGAGCACGACGACGAGGCCGAGGAGGAGCATGGTTAGGGCGGAAACGATGGTAAAGGGCCATCGGTGGACGTACATCCCGATAGCGGCGCCGATCGCGAGCCCGAGCACGAGAGCGACGAGCCGCGAATGGCGCCGCAGGAGCGAACTCGTGCGAGCGGATCCCGACGCGGTCAGCTTGCTCTCAGGCGATTCCGCGCCGTTCGCCTCGATCGTGGCCCCTCCCGGCTTGCGGAACAGCACGATGAACGCGAACCCGACGCCGTAGCCGAGGACGAACGGGACCGGCAGGAGGAAGGTCGCGGCGTCGAGGCTCAGCACGCGCACGAAGACATCGATGGCCACGCTGACAGCGACGGCAGCGATCCAGGCGGTGGAGACACCGGCGAGCCCGCCCCAGAAGAAATCGGCCGCCGTTCCCTTCGCCTCGATACCAGAAGCGCCGACCATTACCCCGGCGACGAAGCATCCGACGACGCCGAGCGCCACCCAAATGAGAAGGGCGAGAAATGCCGACTCGCCGCCGGCCGCCTCGGGCCTCGCTGCGAACGGCAGGGCCACGACGCCAGGCATGATCCAACCGAGGGCGCCCAGCCTGAAGGTGCGACGCGTCATACGCTCTGCCTCCCAGGTCGATGGCAAATGAACCGGGCAGCTGTCGCTCCGACATTCCAAGTCGAAGACCCACCGATGAATCGCCAGCCTACCGAGCACGAGCCGAACGTTCAAGATCTCGTGGCTTCCCAGAGTGGCAAGGACATCCATTCCTTATTTTGATGACGGGGTACGTATGCCGCAACTAAGCGCCCGTCGTCACCATGCTCCCGCCTCCGCGCCGGGCCGTCGATGCTCAACAAGGGCGCCGAGGCGCAGGAGGAAAACCGGCAGGAACGTGCCCGCGGCGCTGATAATCCCGACGAAGACGGAGTCCAGCTGGACGCGCGCGTAGTTGGCGGCCCGGGGCGAACCCGGGCGAGCGGTCGGGCGGGCAGCGTCCGGGTGCCGAGGGTCAAGGCGGGCCGTCATGGGGTGTGTCGGGATTCTCGCACGCGTCGCCCACCGATCCGCCCTCTATCCGAGGCGCACACAACCCCGCTCTCGACGGATTGGCGGCGTCCACCATCGACATCGGTGAGCGGGCGCGAGACGCTCATCGCTGGGCAGGGTTCGGCCACGGCCGGACAGGGCTGGAGGAGGACGCAGATGCGACGGCTCGAGGACCGGGTCGCGATCATCACCGGTGGCGGGGGAGCGATCGGGCGGGCGACGGCGCGGCGCCTGGCGGCCGAAGGCGCGGCCGTCGTGGTCGGCGACCTGCTCGCCGCGTCGGCCGAATCGGTCGCCGACGGCATTCGTGCCGACGGCGGGCGGTCGATCGCGATGGTGGTCGACGTGACCGACGAGGCCAGCGTGGGCGCGCTCGTCGATGGGGCGCTCGCAGCGTACGGGCGGATCGACATCCTCCACAACAACGCCGGGGTGCTCCTGCCCGGGAGCGTGACGGAGGTCGCGGTCGAAGCCTGGTCGAAGACCCTCGCCGTCAACGTGACCGGGGCGTTCCTGTGCTCTCGGGCGGTGCTGCCGGCGATGATCTCCGCGGGACGTGGCTCGATCATCCACACGAGCTCGGTCTCCGGCTTGGTGGGCGAGGCCGGGATCGCGGCCTACTGCGCGAGCAAAGGGGCGTTGGTGATGCTCGCCCGCCAGATGGCCGTCGACTACGCCCGGCAGGGGATCCGGGTCAACGCCCTCTGCCCGGGCTGGATCGACACGCCGTTCAACGATCCGGCGATCGAGCGGGCCGGCGGGAAGGAGGCGCTGGCGCCGTTCATCGACGTCTTCGTCCCGATGGGCCGCCAGGGCACCCCGGAGGAGGTGGCCGACGCCGTCGCCTTCCTCGCCTCCGACGACTCGCGCTACATGACCGGGGCGGCGCTCGTGGTCGACGGCGGCCTGACCGCCCAGTAGCCGGCGGGGGCGTCGAGCCGCTTTTCGCCTGTGCCAGCTCGCCAACGATCCCGGGGAGCGTTCGGTGGGTAGCGCCATTCCGGGAGGGCCCCCGGGTGGCTACAGTGGCGCCATCCCCCGGGGCCAGTGCCCGGGATGCTTCGAGGTGCTCCGCGCCCATGGATCGGCGGATCGCGTTCATCAACCCGTTCGGGACGCCCATCTTCGACGAGATCATCCGCGAGACGCTCGTCCCCTATGCCTCGTCGGGCACGATCGTGGACGTCGTCCACCTCGACGGTGTCCCCGCGAACATCGACTACTACTACCCGAAGCACCTCATGGAGGTGCGGATCTTCGAGGAGGTCGTCCGGCTCGAGAAGGCCGGCTACGACGCCGCGGTCGTCGGCTGCTGCTACGACCCCGGGGTCAGGGTGGCCCGGGAGCTGGTCGACATGCCGGTCGTGGGGCCGCTCGAGGCGGCCATGAACTACGCCTCCTATTTCGGCCACGACTTCACCGTCATCACCGACCACCGCAAGGCGGTGCCGTGGCTCGAGGACATCGTCCGCCTCCACGGGGCCGGCAACTGCAAGGGAGTGCGGGCCATCGACTGGTGGATCCCGGACATGGTCCAGGACCCCGCGGCGGTCGCCGCCGACGCCGTCCGGATCTGCGCCGCGGCGCTCGACGAGGATCACGCGGAGGTGGCGATCCTCGGCTGCACGATCATCGCCGGCTGCCTGGAGCACGAGATCCGGCGGACGGGCGAGTACGCCAGCGCCCCGATCCTGAACCCGAACCTGCTCGCCCTGAAGGCCGCGGAATCCCTGGCCGATCTCTTCCGCCAGGGCAAGTACGCGATCAGCCGGCGTGGCTTCTACCAGCGGCACGAGCAGCACGATGCCGCCGAGGCGCAGGAGGTTCGGCGGCGATACCGGCTCGTGGACGACGGCCCTGCCGGCGGCGGGGCATGACGGCCGGCGTGCCCGGCGGAGAGGCCGCGATCCTCGAGCGGATCGCCGGGCGGGTGATGCGCGATTACCTCGGCGTCGCGCCGGGCGAGCGGGTCCTCATCGTGGTCGACACGCGGACCGATCCGGCCATCGCGCCGGCACTCCAGGCCGCGGCGGCCGCGACCGGCGGGGACGCCATCGTGGCGACGATCCTGCCGCGCCCCCGGAGCGGCGCCGAACCACCCGCGCCGGTCGCGGCCGCGATGCGGGAGGCGGACGTGGTCCTCTGCGCCGCCTCGACCTCGCTCTATCACACGCTCGCCAAGGGAGCGGCCCAGCGCGCCGGCACACGCGGCGTCTTCAACGCCCCAGCGCGGCTCGCTGCCTGGACGGTGGGCGCGATGACGGCGGACTTCGTGGCGATCCGGCGGCAGGCCGAGGAGCTGGCCGACCTCTTCCGCGCGACCCGGATGGTGCGGGTCACGTCGCCGGCCGGCACGGACCTGCGGTCCTCGATCGTGGGGCGTGCCCCGATGGCCTGGCTCACCGGGATCTGCCGATCACCCGGCGAGGTCTCGGCCTTCCCGGGTGGCGAGGTCTCGCTGCCGCCGGTCGAGGGGTCCTCGAACGGCCTGATCGTCTGGGAATCGGTCGCCTCGGACCTCGGCCGGATCTCCGAGCCGGTGCGGATCGAGGTTCGTGACGGCCGGGCGGTCGCCGTGCACGGCGGTCGTGAAGCCGAGGTCCTCCGGCGGATCCTCGCGGAGGTCGTCGACGCCGACAACATCGCCGAGATCGGCATCGGGCTCAACCCGGCCGCCCGGATCAGCGATGACATCACCGAGTCGAAGAAGGCCCTCGGGACCGTCCACATAGCGCTCGGCGACTCGGCCAACGAGTACGGCGGCCTCGTCGAGTGCGAGGTCCACCTGGACGGGCTCGTCCTCCACCCGACGGTCACCTTCGACGAGCGGGTGGTGGTAGCCGACGGGCGGCACCTCTACGTCCCGTGACCGCCCGTCCCGTGACCGCCCGTCCCGTGACCGCCCGTCCCGTGACCGCCCCGGAGGCGCCACGGATGGTGACGCCCTACCCGGGCCCGCGGGCCCGCCGCGTCCTCGAGCGCCTCCGGGCGGCCGAGGGCTCGGGCCTCCGCACCTCGGGCGCCGACGATCCGCTCGTCGTCGAGACGGCGTCCGGCTCGATCATCCGGGATCCGGACGGTAACGCCTTCGTGGACCTCTACGCCTCGTTCGCCGCGGCGAACCTCGGGCACGCGCATCCGGAGGTGACCGCGGCGATCCGGGAGCAGGCCGGTCGCGCGACCCACATCTCCTCCGGGTTCGGGAGCGAGGTCCGTGCCGACCTCGTGGAGGCGCTCGTCTCGATCGCGCCCGCGGGCCTCGACCGGGTCGTCCTTGGGGTCACCGGGGCCGACGCGAACGAGACGGCCATCAAGCTCGCCCGGAGCGCGACCGGCCGGCGCGAGATCATCGCCTTCAGCGGCGGTTACTTCGGGCGGCTCGCGGGCGTCGTCGGGGTTGACGGCAAGGCAAGCTTCCGCTCGGCCGCCGGGCTGCCGCCGGACGCCCACTTCTTCCCGTACCCGTACCCGTACCGCTGGCGCCACGGACCCGCCGAGGCGGCCGGCGCCGCCGCCCTCGAGCTCGTGCGCGAGGCCCTGGAGAGCCCTGCCTCCGGGCTCGGGCCGGTCGCGGTGGTGGTCATCGAGCCGGTCCAGGGCAACGGCGGCGTGGTCGTGCCCCCGCCGGACTTCCTGCCCGGCCTACGCCGGATCTGTGACGAGCACGGCATCCTCCTCGTCTTCGACGAGGTCCAGTCGGGCTTCGGGCGGACCGGCCGGCTCTGGGCGGGCGAACACTGGGACGTCGTGCCCGACCTCCTGACCGTCGGCAAGGGGATCGGTGGCGGGATGGCGGTCTCGGCGGTCCTCGGTGGCGAGGCGATCCTCGGGCGCTGGAAGCCCGGCACCCACACGTCGACCTTCCTCACGAACGCGGTGAACCTCGCCGCCGCCCGCGCCGCCATCGGGGTCATGACCCGGGAGCGGCTGTGGGAGCGCTCGGCGGCCCTGGGCGCCGAGCTACTCGACCGCCTGCGGAGCGACCTCGTGGACGTGCCTTGGGTGGGCGAGGTCCGCGGCCTCGGCTTGTTCGTCGGCATCGAGATCGTGGCGGATCGGGGGACGCGCGCCCCGGACCCCGGCCACTCGCTCCGCATCCGCGAGGCGGCACTCCGCGCCGGCGTCGTTGTCGGCGGGGGCGGCCACTTCGAGAACGTCGTCAAGCTCGCGCCGCCGCTCACCATCGACCGGGACCTGCTGGCCGCCGGCGTGGACGTGGCGGTCGCCGTCATTCGAGGGACCGCATGACCACCCCCGCCCCGATCCGCGTCCGGAACTTCGTCGACGGCGCCTGGCGCGACGGGGCGACGGGGACCACCTTCGAGAGTCGCGACCCGTACACCGGGGACCTCGTGGCGACCGCCCCGTCGTCGTCGGTCGATGACGTCCGCGAAGCGGTGGCGGCCGCCCGCCGGGCGTTCGACGAGGGCGACTGGCGCCTGCGGCCTGGCAAGGCCCGCGCGGCAGTCCTCCTCGAGCTCGCCGATCGCCTCGAAGCCAGGACGGACGAGCTGTCAAAGCTCGTCGCGCGGGAGATGGGCAAGCCGGTCCGCTACGCCCGCGAACGCGAGCTCGTCCCCGCGATTGACCGGATCCGCTTCTATGCCGGCGCGGCGCGGCTCGTCGAGGGCGTGGTGACGAGCGCGGCCCCCGCCCACCTCCTCAACATCGTCCTGCGCGAGCCGGTCGGAGTCTGCGCGTTCATCACCCCCTGGAACGATCCGGTCGACCTGCCGCTCCGGAAGATCGGCGCCGCGCTCGCCGCCGGCTGCACGTTCGTGCTGAAGCCGGCCAGCGACGCCCCCGCCTCCTCGATGGCGATCTTCGAGCTGCTGGACGGCCTCCCCGGGCTCCCGGCGGGCGTGGCGAACGCGCTGACCGGCTCGGGCGAGGCCGTGGGCGAGGCGCTGGCGGCCGACCCGAGGGTCGACAAGATCGGTTTCACCGGGAGCAGCGAGGTGGGACGCCGGCTGGCGGTCATCGCGGCGGACCGGTTCGCCCGGATCTCGGTCGAGGGCGGCGGCAAGGCCCCCGTGCTCGTCTTCGACGAGGCCGACCTCGACAAGGCGATGGACGCCGTGGCGGTCGGGATCTTCCTGTACGCCGGCCAGTCGTGCACAGCCGGCAGCCGGCTGCTGATCCAGCGTGGGATCAAGGACCGCTTCCTCGACGGGCTCATCGAGCGTGCGCGCGCCCTCAAGGTCGGTCCGCCGCTCGACGAGGCGACCCAGCTCGGTCCCATGGTCTCGGAGCGCCAGCTCGCCCGCGTCCTCGGCTATGTCCGATCCGGGCGGGAGGAAGGCGCCGAGGTGCGGCTCGGCGGCGGACGGGTCGAGGGCCAGGCGGGCCCGTTCATGGAGCCGACGATCTTCGACGCCGTCTCGCCCACGATGCGGATCGCGCGCGAGGAGATCTTCGGACCGGTCCTCTCGGTCATGACCTTCGACGAGGAGGACGAGGCGCTGGCGCTCGCGAACGACACCGCGTTCGGCCTCGGGAGCGCGATCTGGACGCGGGACCTGAACCGGGCGATCCGGCTGGCGAAGGGGCTGCGCGTGGGCGATGTCTGGGTCAACACCCACTACGTCCGCCTCGCGGAGAGCCCGTTCGGGGGCGTGAAGGGGAGTGGCATCGGGCGCGAGCTCGGGCTCGAGGGCCTGGACGAGTACTTCGAGTCCAAGCGGGTCTGCTTCGACATCTCGCCGACCTTCCACATCCGCTGATGGGGGCCCGCCGCCTCGATCGGCCGCTCGGCCCGGGTGCGGTGGTCCGGCGACCCGTCACCCTTCGCTGGGACGGCCGCGAGATCGACGCGCGGGAGGGCGAGCCGCTGGCGGTTTCCCTGCTTGCCAACGACGTGGCCACGATCTCGCGGAGCTTCCGGTTCCACCGGCCGCGCGGGCTGATGTGTGCGACCGGCTCCTGCGGCTGGTGCGAGTGCGAGGTGGACGGGCTGCCGAGCGTCCGATCCTGTCGGGTGCCGGCTCGCGAGGGCCTCGTCGCCCGCAGCGAGCACGCCCGGCCGTCCGCCGCCTTCGACCTCCTCGGCGTCCTCGATCGCGCGAATCGCCTCGTCACGCCGGGCTTCTACCATCACCGGTTCCTCCGGCCGGCCCGCTTCCGGAAGGCGTATCTCGATGTCATCCGCTGGTTCGGAGGTCGGGGGCGGGTTCACCCCGGGCCGCGCCCGCCCCGCGAGTGGGGCGAGGGGCGCGAAGGGGGAGACGAGCACGTTCTCGCGGCGGACGTCGCCGTCGTGGGTGGCGGACCCGCCGGGCTGACGGCCGCGCTCGCCGCGCTCGGGGCCGGGGCCCGGGTGATCGTCGTCGAGGCCGAGCCTGAGGCGGGCGGGACGGCGCGCTGGTCGACGACCGATGGCGGGCCCGGCGGCAGCGGCAGCCGCGCCCTCGTGGCCGAAGCGATCGACCGACTCGGGGCCGACCTGCTGGTGGGGGCGACCGCGGTCGCCCGCGACGACGACATCCTGCGGATCGTCGGGCCCACCGGGCCGGTAGCCGTCCGCGCCCCGATCGTGATCGGGGCGACCGGGAGCTACGAGCGCCCGCCGTTCGTGCCCGGCGGCGACCGACCCGGGGTCATCGGGTCCCGGGCCGTGGAGATGCTGCTCTGCCGGTGGGCCGTCCTCCCCGGGGAGCGGGCGGCGCTCGTCGGCGACGACGCGTCGACGGCCGGCGCTGCCAGGTTGCTCGAGGCGGCCGGCGCGACGATCGCGGCGCGGATTCCGGACGAGGCGCTGACCCGGATCGACGGACGAGACCGGGTCAGACGCGTGCGCTGGATCGACGGCGGGCGCCAACGGTCGACCGCGGTCGACCTCGTCGTGGTCGGCCGGCGGGTGCCGAGCCTGGAGCTGCCAACGCTCGCCGGGGCCCGCCTCACCTGGCGGACCGGCGCCCTCGCCCCGGACCTCGACGACGCGGGACGCACCTCCGTCGCGTGGCTCTATGTCGTCGGTTCGGCCACGGGGCTGGGCCGTGACGCAGATCGATCGCCTCGGCAGGCCGAGGCCACCGGCCGCTCGGCCGCGGAGGCGGCTCGCCCAGGCGTCGCGGCGTTCGCGCCCGGGACGCTGCGCGGCGTCACGCCCGTGAGCGCGGCGCCGGCGAGCGTCACCGCGGAGCCCGGCGGGAACGCCGCCGCGCCCGACGAGGATGCCCACGTCTGCTTTTGCGAGGACGTCCGGGTCCACGACATCCGCCGCGAGCGCGCGGCCGGCTATGACGACCCGGAGAGCCTCAAGCGGCGGACCGGCGCGCTCACAGGCCCGTGCCAGGGCAAGTACTGCCTCGACCGCTTCCTCGGGCTGTGTGGCGTCGGCCCTGGCGCGCCTGGCGGCGAGGCGCCTGGCGGCGAAGCGTCGGCCCGGTCGAGCGGCTCGTTCCTGCTGCCGACGACCCGGCCACCACTCCGGCCCATCCGCCTCGCCGAGCTGGCGGGCCCGAAGGATCGGGCTTGACCGCCCGCGCGCCGGGCGCCGCAGTCCGCCGCCTGCTCGCCACCAAACCCGCGCCGGCGGGTGCCGCGATCGTCATCGTCGGGGGCGGGGTCGCGGGCCTGGCGCTCGCGCTGGAGCTGCATCGTCGGGGGCTCGAGGACGTCGTGGTCGTGGAGCGCGGCTACCCGGGCTCCGGCGCCACCGGTCGGAACGTCGCCCGAATCCGCGCGATGCAGTTGTCGGAGGAGCTCTGTCGCGTCGCGAGCGCCTGCCAGGCGAAGTACGAGGCGATGGGGGAGGCGCTCGGGTTCAACATCCTCTTCTACCGGATGGGCTACGCCTGGATCCTGTACGAGGCCGACGAGGTGGCCCGGATGCGTGAGATCGTGGCGATGCACCACCGCATCGGGATCCGAAGCGACTTCCTCGACCACGACGGGGTGCTGCGGACGGTGCCGGTCCTGCGCGGCGGGGAGCCGCCGGCGGCCGGGGTCGTCCACGACGACGGCATTGTCCACCACGACGCGGTCGTGTGGGCCCATCTCGAAGCGCTCGCGAGGACGGGCACCACGCTTCTGCCCCAGACCGTCGTCACCGGGATTCGCCGCGACGAGAGCGGCGTCGCAGGCGTGGAGACAGACCGCGGGACGATCGCGACGCGGCAGGTCGTCAACGCCACCGACGCCTGGTCGAGCGCGGTCAGCGCGCTGGCCGACGTCGTCGCCCCGAACCGCCCCTACCGGCGCGAGGTGCTCGTCACGGCCCCGGTCGAGCGGTTCGTGGACAAGGCCATCACCTTCTACCGGCCCCACGAGGGCTGGTTCAACCAGACCCTCCGGGGCGAGGTCGTGATGGGCGCCGTGGACCCCGATGAGCCAGCCGGCCTGGACCAGCGCTCGAGCTGGGCGTTCCTGCGACGCACCGCGGCGCTCATGACCCGGAAGGCCCCGGCGCTCGGGGACCTGAGCGTCATCCGCCAGTGGGCCGGGATGTACGACGTCACGCCGGACCACCTGCCGCTCGTGGGCCCGACCAGCCAGCTCCCGGGCTGGTGGCAGATGAACGGCTGGAGCGGCCGCGGGATGCTCCTCGCGCCGTACACGGCCGAGCTCCTGGCCTCTCGGATCGCCGGCGAGGCCCCCGCCATGCTCGCCATGTTCGACCCGGACCGCTTCCCGCGCGATGCCGTCTCGTCCACCGAGCAGGACCGCGACTACTACCGCCGGTACGCCCGGGCCGCCTCGGGCTGAGGCCGCCCGTCAGGCGCCCCCCGGCATCGGCCGCGGTCAGGCGCCCCCGGCGCCCCGGAGTCCGGCCACGTCGAGGATCCGCAGGGCGAGCGTGAGATCGAAGATGGCCCCCGGATCCGAGAGGTCCACCTCGAGGAGATCCGAGATCCGCGCGAGCCGGTAGACCACGGTGTTGACATGGACCGAGCAGGCGCGGGCCGCCGCCCGCTGGCTCTGGCCCGTCTCGAGGTAGGCCCGGAGGGTCGCGAGCAGCTCCGCCGCACCCCGCCGATCCGGGTCGAGGAGCGGTCCGAGCGTCCGCCGGGTGTAGGCCCGGAGCTCCTCCGGCGCCGAGGTCTTGAGGAGGAGCCGGTAGGCCCCGAGCTGCTGGGCGCCGATCACCACGGCCCGTCGTCCGAGGCCGTGCATCAGGTCGAGCGATTCGCGGGCGACCCGGAACGCCGGGGCGTACTCGTCGGGCCGGTTCGCCCGGTCCCCGATGCCGACCGAGATCGTCACGCCCGAGAGCGCCGACGCGACCAGCTGCTGGAGGTTCACCGCCAGCGTCTCCGGCGTCAGGCGGGTGCCCGGCCGGGCTGCGAGCAGGACGATGACCGAATCGCTCTGTGACGACACGAGGCTGCCTGGTGCCCGGGCCACGACCTCGGCGTGGACGAGGTCGAAGAAGCGCCGCTTGAGCCGGACCGCGGCCGTCTCGCCCTGTCGCTCCGAGAGCGCGCCGAAGTCGTCGATGTCGACGACCAGGACGTCCCGCGGCTCGCGGACGTCGTACCCGAGATGCGCCGCGCGGGCGATCATCACCTCCTCGCTCGTGTACGAGCCGGAGAGCAGGTCCATGACCGCGTCGCCACGGAGGCGATGCTCGACCTCGACCCGGGCGAGGACCTTGGCGAACTCGAGGGCCAGCCCGGTGGAGGCCGTCTCGAGGAGCGCCCGGTCGAGCGGTCCAGCCTCGCGCGGCTGGAGGACGAGATGCGCGACCGTCTCGCGGCCGACCCGGACGGGCGTCAGCTGGGAGGCCTCGCCGGTCGGCTGGTCGGGCGTCCCGTCCGGGGCGGGCTTGGCACCCGGCCCGTCGCCGCGGGCTCGGCGTCGGCCGGAACCACCACCCCGCGGGACCACGAGGCGACGCCAGCCCTCGCCGCCGTCCGGCGAGGCGCCGGCGACGAGTCGCCACAGGTGGTCGTGGAGGACCAGCGGGCGATCGAGCCGAACGGCCAGCTCGCGGACCATCGCCTCGACGCCGAGATCCTGCACGACGAGCTCGGAGAGCCGCCGCTGGAGCGAGAGCACCTGGGTCAGCTCGTCGTTGGCCGAGGCGAGCTCCCGGCCGAGCCGGAGCTCGTTCTCGTAGCGGCGGGCGTGGTCGATCGCGATCGCGGCGAGGTCGGCGAAAGCACCCAGCAGCTCCGCGTCGTGGTCGGTGAACTCGCGCTGCGCCCGGATGCCATGGACGTTGAGCGCCCCGATTGCCTGGTCGCGGACCACGAGCGGAGCGCACAGGACCGACCGCAGGTCGTAGCGCTCGAGCGAGCGGATGCGGTGCTCGTAGTGCTGGTAGTCGGTGACGATGACCGGCCGCCGGGCGAGGATGGCCTGCGTCGACAGGCCGTCGCCGAACGGGAACTCCAGCCCCAGCATGTCCGGCGGAAAGTTCGTCAGCGCCACGACCGCCAGCATCCCGCGCTCCTCGTCGAGCAGGAGCATGTCGCCGCTGTCGGCCCCGATGAGCTCGGCCGCGTCGCGCACGATCTCCTCGAGCAGCGGCCCCACCTCGAGCGAGATCGCGACGCGCTTGGCCGTTGCGACGAGTCGCGCGAAGGCGTCCGCGCGACTGCGGTCCCGGTCGAGGAGGAGAGCCCGCGCGATCCCGAGCGCGGCGAGCGTGGCGCGATCGATGAGCGCGCCGGGCGGCGACGGATCGTCGACGACCACGACCGCTCGCCCACCGTCGAGGACGGCGCTCTCGACCCGCCACGCCGTCCGTGAGCCCCCCGACTCGGCGCCGCGATCGGAGGCCAGCGCGACGCGGGCCCAAGCTCCGTCGCGGCCGGCCGGCAAGCTGCTCGCCACGCGGCCGAGCCGGTCCAGGATCGCCACCGCGACCCGACGGCCCTCGGCCCCCGCGACCACCGCGGTCCAGGCGGCAGCGAGGGCGGCGCCAGGCTCGGTGGCCCTGGCCAGCTGCTCGAGCGCGGGGTCGCGGTCGGGCTCCGGGACTGGCGTCGCCGGCTCGGGGTGGCGGGTCGGCGTGGCCGATCGGCCGGGCGTCGCCGGCACCCTGGGCAGGCTAGCCGTCATCTGTCGCTCCTCGGATCGAGCCGCGAGTATAGGCCCGGCTCGGACCCTGGACCGACCGCTCACGCCCCGTCTGCGGGGATGGCGACGATGGCCGAGAAGCGTTGCATGGCGTCGCGTGTGAGCGTGTCGGCCACGTTCCGCATGAGGCCTTCGCCGAGACCCGCCATCGGGCCGCCGAAGGTGAACGTGGCGCGGTACCCGAGCCGGGTCCCACCATCCTCGGGCGCGAGCTCGATCGTCCCGTTGCCCGCCACCCGGCCGAGGCTGCCCTGCGCGGCGATGTCCAGCCCGCAGGACGAGGTGGGGTCGAGGTCGCGGAAAACGACCGTTCCGGTGAAGACACCGCGGAGCACGCCGATCCCCGCCGCGAGGGTCACCTCGAAGCTGGTCTCGCCGATCCGCTCCAGCCGCCGGCAGCCCGGGAGCACCCGCCGCATGACCTCGGGGTCGAGCATCGCGGACCAGACCTGCCCCGGCGCGGCCGGGATGGCGTAGGTGTCGCGGAACTCCATCGCTACCAGACGCTCTGCTCGACGCCCGTTCCGAGCCCCTCGCGCACGGCCCGGAACGGTTCGAGCGAGATCACCGGGGCCACGCCCGTGACCAGCGAGGCGACGAGCTGGCCCGTCGTCGGTCCGGAACCGTTGCCGAAGACGTGGCCGGCCGCGACGATCAGGCCGTCGATGCCTGGGGGCCGGTCGATGATCGGCAGGTTGTCGACGGTGAACGGCAGGATCCCCGCCCACGCCTTGGCGAAGCCTGCCTCGCGGAACCGCGGGACGTGCTCCATGAGGATCTCGTTGATGAGGCTGACCCCCCGCAGGTCGGCGTCCCAGCGGAAGCCCGGGTAGTCCATCGAGCAGCCCAGCAGGTACGAGCCGTCCGCCTTCTGGCAGAAGCTCTCGAGGAGGAGCATGTCGTGGCGCCACTCCACGTCGTTGACGAAGAGGCTGTCGTCGAACGACGGGAGGTCCTGGAAGACGGCGTACTGCTTGAGGGCGGTCGCGCCGTAGACCACGTGCCGCGTCTCGGCCGGCATCGGCAGCGTCTGGACGATCTGGAGCCGCATCGGGTGAATCGGGAGCTGCAGACCGATCGTGTCGGCCAGCTCGGGTGTCCAGCCGCCGGCGGCGAGGACGACCTCGCCGGCCTCGATCTCGCCCTCGCTCGTCTCGACGCCCACGACGCGGTCGCCTTCGCGGAGGAGTCGCTGGACCCGGACACCCTCGCGGATCTGGGCGCCGTGGCGCCGGGCCGCCTCGGCAAAGGCCATGACCCACAGCGTCGGCTCCACCTGGGCGTCGAGGGCGCAGTAGGTCGCCCCGAGGACCTCGGGCGGGAGGAGCGGCACCAGCTCGCGCGCGTCATCGCCCAACAGGAGCGACATGGGGACCCCGTCGGCGTTCCGCTGCTCGACGAACTCGCGCATCACGGGCGCCTGGCGCTCATCGTGGAAGAAGACCAGTCCGCCGTTGGTCTGGAGGTCGACCTCCCCGTCGAGCTCCGCGACGAGCTCGGCCAGCCCCGACCGCGTCGCCATGACGAGGTCGAGCTCCGGGCCGACCTTGCGGGTATGGACCCAGATGAACCCGAGGTTCCGGCCCGTGGCCCCGTACGCCAGCGTCTCCGCCTCGAGGAGGATCACCGGCACGCCCTGTCGGGCCAGGTGGTAGGCGGAGGCGGCACCGACGATGCCACCGCCGACGATCAGGACGTCCGTCCGCTCGCCCACGCGTCACATGCCTCCCTGCGGGTCTGGGTCGTCGTCGACCGTACCAGCCGGCCGGCGCCACTCGATACCGGGCCGACACCGAAACTTCCCGGAGGGCGTTGTCGACCCCCACCAACCGGGGTCAGCGGATCTCCTCGGGGAGCTCGTACCAGGTCCGCCGCTCCCCGACCGCCGCCCGCATCTTCCAGCGGGTGCTCTTCGGCGTCTCGTCCAGGCGCGCCCGCAGGCGGGTCGCCCGCTCGACGGCCCGCTCGAGGATCCCGGCCTGGACCTGGGGCCCCGAGATGGCCTCGTCCCGCCACTCGGTCACCAGGCGGTCGAGGTTCCCGGTGACCGTCCGCCACCAGCCCCAGTCGGACGCGCAGATCCCGAGGATCCGCCGCAGCGAGATGCCGTTGTCGCCGGCCTCGACCAGGTCGTGGTCGGCCAGTAGCGCGCACAGGTCCTGGCCGTCACGCTCGGTCAGCTGGACGATCTGGAGCTTCATGAGGGCCAGGTCGGCGAGCGGTAGCGTCTCGGCGTCCACCTCGAGGCGGTCCCGGAACGACAGTGCGTGGCACATCCGCAGCATGTCGAGGAAGACGTCCACCCGGCGCCCGTTGACCGGGTCCCAGTACAGCAGCCGCTCCTGGCCATTCATGGTGTTGAAGCGGCGCGACGATTCGTAGCCGAGGTCGCGGTAGAGCTCGGTGATCGTCAGCGCGGTCCCGCCACGGCCCGCGACGTCGATGTCGTGGTAGTCCCGCGGCGGCAGGAGCCGGGCCACGGACGGGGCCCGGAGGCGGATCCCGACCCCGCCGACCGCCCGCAGCACGACGTGCCGGCGGCGGGCCTCCTCGAGGACCCGCTGGGCCTCGGCGACGGGATCGGCGAGGATCCCGGTCATCCCGCCACGAACGAGTACGAGCGGAGGCCCTTCGTGGGCGAGATCCGGAGAATCACGCCAAGGAGGACGCCGTCCTGGTACTGGCTGCCCGGGTTGAAGCCCACGGTGGCCCCGATGGTGTAGCGACCGCGACCCTCGTGGATGTGGCCGTGGAGGGCAAGCGTCGGCTGGTGCCGCTCGATGAGCGCCCGGAGGGAGTGCGCGCCGACGGACATCATCTCCGGCTGGCCGGCGTGGTACTGGACCCGCAGCTGGTCGTCGAGTCGGGGCACGACGTCCACGCCGGTGCCGTACGGCGGCATGTGGAAGTTCCACAGCGAGATGCCGCCCGCCGGCAGGCCCGCGACCACCTCCGCCATCTTCTCGCCAAGGGCCTCGTCGGAGAGCTCCCGCGGCGTGTTCCAGGGCGTCGGCGTGGACTCGCCGACCGAGGCCATGTGGATCCCCGGCCCGAGCTCGGTGATCCGGTCGCCCACGTCACGGATCAGGGTCCCGCTGTCGAGGACGCCGTCGACGTCGACGGCGTCGTCGTTGCCGGCCATGACGTAGGCCCGGATGGAGGTGCCGGCCAGCCGGCTGTCGGCGAGGGCGATCCATTCCTCGAGCTGACGGACTTTGTGGGCCGCGAAGACGGCCCGCTCGACGCCCATGTCGGCCCGGATCGCCGCGACCTCCTCGGGTGTCGACTCGTGGGTGTAGACGCCCTGCTCGCGGAGCCGCTTCGCGAAGGCGGCGTGCTCGGCCTCGGTGGCGAGCGCCACTTGGTCGCCGTCCCATTCGGCCGACCAGCCCGTGGTCGTGCGGTAGACGGGCACGAGGATCTTGCCCGTCATGTCGCCACCGACGATCAGGATGTCCACGCCGTAGTGCGCGCCGGCGTTCAGCCACTTCCGGAAGCACCGGTCCGAGCCGTGGATGTCCGCCGCGTACAGGATCGAGAGGTCCTTGGCCACCGCATCCCCAGTCTGAGGCTCAGGCAGGACGAGCAGCGAACGGGCGGGCGCCGGCCGCGCCCCGCCCGGTGGTGGCCGGGGGGGGGGGCCGGCCAGC
>JBKKBB010000013.1:0-19047 GCA_046714395.1 Candidatus Limnocylindrales bacterium
CCTGTCCGACTACACGTTTGCCGTGCGTGACGAGTTGAACGACCGGCTGGTCACGATCGGCAAGGCGTACAGCGGCCTGACCGATGCCGAGATCGCCGAGATGACGGTCTGGTTCATGGCCCACACGCTCAGTCAGCACGGCCGCTACCGCGTGGTCGAGCCGACTCAGGTGGTGGAGGTGGCGTTCGACGTGATCCTGCGCTCGACCCGCCACAAGTCGGGATTCGCACTCCGCTTCCCGCGGATTGCGCACCTCCGCCCGGACAAGGCCGCTTCCGAGGCGGACACGCTGGCAACCGTCGAGCGCCTGTACACCGAACCGCAGCCGGGGGCCGAACTCCTGGTCACCGCTGCCGGACGGGACGACCCGGTGCGCGCAGGCGACGGATTCGGCGTCAATCCGCCCGTTGCCACTGGATCGTCCACTCGCTCCGTGCGGTCAGGCGGCTAGACTGGCCGAGTGATGGGTGGCTGGGGCAACGAACCTACGCGAACGGCGATGACGCTGTACACCGACACCTACGTCATCCGCGGCACGCTGACGACCCTGCAGCGTCGGCTGACGGACGTGCTGAACATGGCCGAGGACGACTTCCTCGTCCTGTCGGATACCGTGCTCGAGGCCCTCGGCGGCCGGTCCGATCGGCACGTCGCGCCACAGGCCCAGGTCAACCTCGCCGCCGTTCTGTTCGCCGTGGCGACCGATCCCGTCACGCCGCTCCCGGAGCTGCGGACCCCCAAGGTCGCGGAGACGACGCTCATCAGTATTCCGCCGTTCAGCGTGACCGGTCGGATCCACCTCCTCCCGGAGCGGCAGATTCGGGATGCGCTGCAGGATCTCCAGGGCCGATTCATTCCAGTGACCGACGCCACGTTCTGGTCCGACCCGCTCGGCGAGCCGGCACGGACGGTGCCGATGCTGGCGGTGAACCGGGCCCGCGCGCAGATCCTGTCGCCCTACGAAGGGACGGCGAGCCACCTCCAGGGGCAGAGCCGGACCTGAGCCGGGCGCCGCCGCGGCTCGATGTCAGCGGTCGACCGGAAGGTCCAGCCGATCGCCCCACTCCGACCAGCCACCGTCGTAGACCGCCACGTCTTCGTAGCCGAGCAGCCCGAGCACGAACGCAAGACGAGCGGCTGCGATCCCGGAGCCGTCATACGTCACGATCCGGCGGCCACGGGCAACGTTCGCCTTGATGAGCATGTCCCTGAGCGCAGCCGCATCTCGAAGGCGCTGCGTTCCGGGCACATGCATGGCCCCCACCGGCACGTTCACGGCGCCTGGAATGTGCCCGAGCCGGCGAGCATTGCCCTCGAAGCCGCGGTACTCGGCGGCGGCCCGGGCATCGACCAGGAGTACCTCGGCTGATCCAAGAATGCCCCGGACATCGGCCGTGGTCAGGCGGAGTCGAGGGTTCGCCCGCGGCGTGAACGACGCGACAGGAGGCGGGTAGTTCGCGTTCGACATCGGCCGTCGGTCTGCCGTCCAGGCCGGCAGCCCGCCGTCGAGAATGCGCGCCGATTCGTACCCGTAGACGCGCAGGCTCCACCAGACGCGGGCTGCGTACAGGCCGAGCGTATCGTCGTAGATGACAAGGCTCGTGCCGTCACCGATCCCGGCGCGCCCCATGGCCGCGGCAAGTCGATCCGGGCCGGCCAGCAGGAGTCCTGCCCCGCCTTCGGTCTCCGCCGGGGCCGCGAGCTCGGACCGCCAGTCGATGTGCGCGGCCCCGGGAATGTGACCGGCGGCAAACGCCGCCGGGCCCGTCCCGTCCGGTCGCCAACGGGCGTCGAGGATGCGCAGATCGGGTCGACCCAGCTGTTCTACCAGCCACTCCGGCGTCGCCAGCATCTCGGGACGGGCAAACTCACTCACGAGCGGGCGGACTCGATCACGGCGGGAGGGTGGGGGCATGGCCGGTATCATACGGTGGTGGTCTCCCCATTCATGTCCGACGAGGACAAGTTCGTCGCGATTCGTGCCGCCATTCCTTCCCTCGCAGCCGGGATTCAGCTCAATACGGGGACCGCGGGACCGCTCCCGGCCGAGGTCGTGGCGGTCATGGCCGAGCTGGCCGATTACGAGCGCGCGATCGGGCGGGGCCAGCACGACTACTACCTCGAGATGCTCGACCGGATGAACGAGGCGCGGGCGGGCGTCGCCGCCGTCATCGGCGCCGAGTTTGGTTCGGTCGCGCTCACCCATGCCACCACCGATGGCATGAACATGGCCACCTGGGCAATCGACTGGAAACCCGACGACGTTGCGGTGACCACGACGCACGAGCACGCGGGCGGTCTGGGTCCGCTCTATGGGATCCGCGACCGTTTCGGCGTCGATCTCCGGTTCGCCGACATCGGGGACGGCTCGGACGACGACCGGACGCTCGACGCGTTCGATCGGGCAATCGCATCAGGGACGCGGCTGATCTCACTGTCCCACGTCCTCTGGTCGACCGGCGCGGTCCTGCCGGTTCGCCGGATCGCCGAACTTGCCCACGAGCGTGGGTCCCTCGTGCTGGTGGACGGGGCGCAGGCGGTCGGGGCGATACCGTTCTCCGTGGAGGATCTCTCGGTCGACGCCTACGCCATGCCGGGCCAAAAGTGGCTCCTGGGCCCGGAAGGCATGGGTGCCCTGTGGGTGGCGTCGGGCTCGATGGACCGTCTGCGCCCGTCATTCGGCGGCCACTTCGGGCTGGAGCAGTACGACTCTCGCGGGTCCGCCACGCGGCACGCGGACGCCCGACGATACGAGCACTCGAATTTCCATCGGCCCTCGATCGCCGGGTTCGCGCGGGCCATCAGCTGGCTGTCCATGTACGTCGGGCTCGAGTACGTCCACCGACTTGGCCCGCAACATGCGCGCCGCGCTGCCGATGCCCTGGCGGAGATCGGCGGAATCGAGCTGCTGACCCCCCGCCGCCAGATGGGCACGCTGGTCACCTTCCGGATCGGCGGCTGGAATGCCCAGGCTGCCCTCGACGAACTGTCCAGCCGAACGTCGGTCATCGCCAGGACGATCACCGCGCTCGATGCCATCCGGATCAGCGTGGGGTTCTTCACCTCGGACGACGAAGTTGACCGCCTGCTGGATGGTGTACGCCTGCTCGCGACGCACGGGCCGGACACGCTCCCAGCGCGCCGGATGCTGCCGATCTTCGGCCGGGGATGAGCGCCCTGCCGCCTCGCCGATCCTGGCTGGAGATTCGGTGGCGCCAGTTCCGGAACGCACCGAGGCCCGTGGTTCGCGCGGTGGCCGCGAACCTCGTCGTCGCGGGCGCGCTGGGCGCGCTGTATCTCGCCTACGACGTTGCCCTGACCCGCGGGGCGGACCTCCCCGGCGGAGACCTCCGAACCCTCTTCGTCGCGCTCGATGTCCTGTTGGTGCTCGTCCTGGGCAGTCTGGTTACCTATCTCATCGTGCCGCTCCCGCGAGGCACAAGCGTTCGACCCCGGCGAACTCCCTGGAGTGCCGCGCTCGGGCTGT
Organism: Candidatus Limnocylindrales bacterium; assembly: GCA_046714395.1. Lineage (GTDB taxonomy): Bacteria > Chloroflexota > Limnocylindria > Limnocylindrales > CSP1-4 > UBA5189. The sequence continues at coordinate 3,488 of JBKKBB010000013.1, forward strand.
TCGCTGCCGTGCCGATCGCGTATCTGGTCCTCGTGGTCGCCGTGCAGATCCTGCGACCGCTCCTGGTCTGAACGGTCCGGGTTGGCGGGCAGCCCCGCGGTTCGGTATGGTTGGCCGAGACGACGCGGAGTCCCGTCGCCGAACAGGGAGGCTCACCGACCTCGTGTCCGCCGAAGAACAGCGCCACATCGCCCTGCCCAAGCTGTACGGTGCCCCCGCCTATTCGCGGCCGACGGTTGTGGTCGCGACCCCGACCCCCAAGCCGCTCAATCCGGACGACCTGCCGCTGGTCGTCGCCATGACCGACGAAGAGCGGGAAGAAATCGGGAACGGGGCGCCGATCGCCAAGACGGTCGTACCGGCCGCGTCGCCTGGCCTGACCGGACAGCCTTTCAGCCTGCTGGCCCTCGCGGATCGCCTGCGTGGCCTCCGCGGCTGATTCGCGGCGGGCGCGGCTGACCCGCGCCACTGTTGTCGCGCCGCACGGGTGGCGCACAGGCCCACGAGGTGTACGATCGGGCGGGGGAGTAGCTCAGTTGGTAAGAGCAGCCGTCTTATACACGGCCGGTCCCTGGTTCGAGCCCAGGCTCCCCTACCACAGCCGCAAATGGCGGTGTCCTCGGGCGCCGCGACCGACGTTCGGGTCAGACGACCGAGCGGATCATCCGAATCGCGCGTTCTCGGCGGGCCTCGTCGAATGAGCGCTGGACTGGCAGCGAGGTGAGCCAGGCCGCGACCTGTTCGGTGGTGATCGAGGCGCATGACGACGTCCGCGGCACCGCCGCGTCGTTGCCGACCACAGCCGCGTAGACCTTGACCACGTGGTCGGCATCGTCGTCGCCGAGCCAGCGGCGAACACGATCTGCATCACGCGACGCTCGATCGAGGGGCTGGTCGATCGTCTGCGTTCGACCGCCGGCCATCCGCACCTCCCAGGTTCGCGCGCCGCGTGAGAGTACGGCCCACGCCGGCGGCAGTTCATCGATGACAGCCGCGCCGAACGGGCCAATGACGATCTCAGGGATGGCCCTGCTGCCGTCCGGGATCCGGACACGCACCGCAACTGCATGGTCGTCGGCCAGGGCGTGTCGCGCGCCAGCCGCCGGTGTCAGCGGGACGCGCCGTTTGAGCGCACTGTCCAGCACAAATACCACTCGCGCCATGCCCGCGACGCCGAACGCGGCCGGTCCGGTGAGCGCGAACGTCCAGGCCAGGATTCCGAGCCCGAACTGCGACCCGCCGGTCAGCCCGCGCGGCATCAGAACGTCGAGCAGGCCTGCCCCGAACACGGCGTAGGCGAGCGAGGTCGCGGTGGCCAGGAGGATCGTCCCTGCAGCCATCGCGCGGACGGTTTCGATCCGTGTCGCACCGCCGACCACCGCAGTTTCCGAGCCGATGATCTGCATCGCGCAAGAGTGCGCCCTCCCGAGGCGCCTGGAAATGACACCTTCGGGTCACCGACGGCAGGACGGACGGACCATCGTGGTGGGCTGCGATCGGCGAGCCTCAGGGTGCCGTGGGTCCTGCGCGAGTGGGACCGCCGTACCATTGCGCGCCCCTCCATCGCGGGCGATGCTCCAGCGGACAACGGGCGAACTCTGCCCGCGCCGAGGTATCCGCGTGCCGAACATCCGGAATCGACGACTGCCGCGTGGGCGACATCTGGTCGGCGCCTTCATGGCGGCTGCCTTTCTCGCGCTCGCCATGGTCGTCCCCGCGCTCGGCGCTCCAGTCGGACCGACCAAGCTCGAGAACCCCGACGTATCACCTCGGTCGGGAACGACGACGACGCTCATCGCCTTCAGTGTTACCTACCGGAGCACGCACGACCTCCCACCCGAGTACGTCCGGGTCGTCGTGGGCTCCACGACGTATCCGATGTCTGCGACCGAGACGACCTGGAAGCAGGGGGTGACGTTCGCGATCCAGACGCTCCTCCCGGCCGGAACCCAGGGGGTCCGGTTCGAGGCGAGGGACAGCGAGAAGTTCCTCGATGCAACGGATGGCGGTTCCGTCGTCATCGATCTGGCGCCGACCCCGCATCCGACGCCGACGCCAACCTCGACCCCGATCCCCACACCGCAGCCGACCCCGATCCCGACGGCCGCGCCGACGGCCGCGCCGACGCCCACACCGCGGCCGACCTCGACCCCACAACCAACGCCTATCCCGCAGCCCGCCCCGACGGCTGGCGCCGCCGGAACGACCGGAGCGGACGGCACCGGCGGCAGCGTCGGCACGACCGGAACCTCCAGCACCGACGGAGCGGACGGATCAGGTGGCAGCGCCGGCACGTCACGCCCTGGCGGAACGGACGGGTCCGGCTCCTCCGGCACGGGGTCCGGCGCCTCCGACACCGGGTCCGGCTCCTCCGGCATGTGGTCCGGCTCCTCCGGTACCGGATCAGGCTCAAACGGCAGTGGATCCGATGGGACCGAATCCGGTGGCTTGGCATCGACCGGCACTGTATACAACGGCACGGTCGGCACCGGTCCGGCTGGAGCGCAATACTCCGGGTCAGTTACGCGCGACACCACCGAAGGCAGCGATGGACGCGCCGCCGGCGCCGGTCCAGCAGGTGGTTCGGTCCAACCTGCTCCGTTCAGACCCTGGGTCGAAGGTGCGTTCGCCAGCGGCATGGCGGCGCTTGGGCTGGCGGGACCCGGCTACCTGCCGACCGTCCCGGCCATGGTCGCGTCGTTGGTCGCGGTTGCGATCTGGATGGCGTTCATGCTGTTCGGTCGGCGCCGTCGCGACGGGGAGTCACCGCTACCAGACGCCGTGATGCGAACGGTCGCCGCGGCGGGTGCCCAGGTAGCTGCAGACTCCGAGCTCGTGCCCGCCGTCGATCTCGAGGCCGACATGCCCCGCTGGCGACGTCCATCTCTGCTGGAGGCGCGTCGAACCGATCCGATTCGCAACCCCGCCCCGGCACGTCCACATCTTGCCTTCGCCATCCAGTCAGCCAGCTCGTCTGGCGCCGGCGAGCGCCGCAAGGTGCGCTACGCGGTGGCGCCGCTGCTCGATGAGCCCGATGAGTTGCGCTCATTTCGGATCGGCGAACTGACCGCCGGCGACGAGGTCCAGGTCGAATCGCGCCGGGGGGCCTTCGTGGAGGTCCTCTGTCCAGATGGGCGGCGCGGCTGGGTGCATCGGACCACGCTCGCCGAACCGTCGACGAGCGGGGCGCACGAGTCCTCGTCGAGCTTCGAACCACCCGTTGAGGCGGAGAACGCGCTGGCAGCCCTGCTCGTCGCCCGGGGTCTCCAGCGCAGGATGTCTTAGACCACCTGGGCGACGTCTCGACGCTTGGCGCGGCTCCGACGGATCAGTTCCTTGCGCAGCACGAGGATGTGCTGGTGGACGATGTTGGGCACGAACCCGCTCGGGTAGCCGTACGGCCGCAGTCGTGAGCCGGCCTGGTACCAGATGATGTCGCCCTTGGGCACGAATCCGACCGTGGAGGCCCGCGCGGCCAGGTCGGAACCGGTAAACACGTAGCGGCCGCCCTGATAGGCATCGCGGACGATGAGGGCCGCATAGCGTCCCCCGCGGAGCACCCGATGCAGCTGGGCCAGGACCTCGGTCATGCGCTCCAGGAAGGTCGGGTAGTCCGCCGCGTTTGCGAGGTCAGCCGAATCGTCCGTCACCATCGCGTAGTCCGTTCGGCGATTGGCATGCGCCACCGACAGCGCCCCGCCGGCCATCGTCATCGGTAGCTGGATGTTGTAGGGCGGGTCCGACACCACGAAGTCGATCGATTCGTCGGGGATTTCCGGCAGGAGGGCCAGCGCGTCGCCGAGGCGGAAGTCACAGCCCGACGGATCGAACGTGCGCGGCCCGCCGGGGTCGTATTGCCCGAGGTCGGCGAGCAGTGGCCCGGCTCCGTCTCGCTCGGCCGCCGCCGCCGCCACAACCTCGTGAAACACGGCGGCCCAATGGGGCGCCAGCTCCAGTCCGATCGCCCTGCGCGGGGTGCGCGCGATGGCCGCGCCGAGCAACGTCCCCCCGACGCCGGCAAAGGGATCGAGGACGGTCTCCCCCCCGATCGAGAAGAACTCGATGAGCCTGGCCATCAGGCGCGGCGGCTTGTTGGCCCCGTGCCGTCGTCGGAGCGCGTGCCCCAGCTCGGACGGATACGCCGTCGTCCAGAGCGACTTCGTGAAGTACAACCACTCCTCGCCGGAGAGCTCGTTGAGGTGGTTTCGCGGGTGCGGGCTCGGACGTGGGTCGGGCACCGCGCCAGCCTAACGATGCGGACCCGCTCGCGCATCCGGCCCCCGGTTGCGGCCTGTGGCACGATGCGAGCGTGGCGACTGCATTCTCCAGCGGGCGATATGTCGGACGGGACCGCGAGCTGTCCCGGATCGCCCTCGCGCTCGAGTCCGCGGCGAACGGGCAGAGTCGTCGGGTTCTCATTTACGGGGCCGGCGGGATCGGCGTCAGTCGCCTGATCGATGAGAGCGTTCGACGCGTGGGCAGGCTTGGGGAACCGTTCGTGGTTCTCCGCTGGCAGGCGCACGCAGGGCGCACGCTCGAGCCGTACGCCCCGGTCATCGAGGGGTTGCGGGCCTACATCGAGAGCCTCGAGCCGGACGAGCGGAGTCGGATCCTGGGACACGGCACGGACGCGTTGTCGCTGCTGATCCCGGACTTGATCCAGGCCGGCCCTCCCGGCACCTCGCTGCGAGTTGGCGCGGACCGCCGGGCGGCATGGATCGCCGAGGCGGTCATGGGTGTCCTGGAGCACGCCGCCGAGCGGCACCCGGTGCTCCTCGTGATCGAGGATCTCCATCTGGCCGACACCGCCACGCGCTCGCTGGCCGTCTTCCTCGCGCGGGTCATGCGCCCAACCCGGATCTGCTTCATGACGACCTATGGAACGGATCGGCTCGTCGCGGGCTCGCCGCTTCTCGTCGACGTCGCCTCGATCGCGGACGCGGCGGATCCAGCGGATCGGCTCGAACTCGGACCAATGGCCCGGGACGAGCTCGTGCAGCTCATCGCCGGTATCGAGGGCCAACGCCCCACGGCCGCACTCCTCCTGCTCACCGCCGAACGATCAGGACGCAACCCCCTCCTGGCGGAGGAGGTGCTGGCGGCGCGGCGAGAACTCGCCGGTGTGTCGCTCGGAACATCCCTGCGCGAATTGGTCTCGGCGAGGCTGGCGCTCCGGACGAGCGAGTGCCGTCGGACGCTCCGGCTCATCGCGCCGATCCGTGAACCGGTCGGGCGGGCAATGCTCCAGGCGATTGCGAGCGCGCGGGAACGCTCGACCGACGGGTTGCCACCGCGCTCGGCGACCGGGCCGCGCCAAGCCGCAGACGGTCTGGATGCGGACCTGAAGGCAGGCGTCGACGAGGCGATCGAGCGCGGGTATCTGGTTGAAAACCCGGACGGCGCCCTTGCCCTGCGCCACGAGCTGATCGGGCTGGCAATCGAAGAGGACCTTCTGCCCATCCAGCGGCTCCGCAACCACGAGGCACTCGCGTCGGCATTGGGTTCCTCCCCGGCTGCGCGCGCCCGTCACTTCCTGGCCGCGCATCGGATCGACGACGCCCGCGCGGCGTTCCTCGAACTCGCCGCCCTGGCCGAGGCTCGCGGTTCGGAGGCCGATCGGCTCGATGCTCTCGAGCAAGCCATGGAGCTGGGCGCGGCCGACCTGGAGGACCACGCGGCCGTCGGGACGTTGCTCCTGACCGCGGCCGATGTCGCCGCGGCCGCCGGGCGGCCTGAGCGCTCGGCCGCCTATCTGGAAGCAGCCGCGACGCAGTTCGGCGAGCGCGCCGATGCCGCGATCCTCGCAGGACTCCACGATCGGCTTGGCAAGGTGGCCCGGACGCTTGGCCATCACGACCGGGCGCTTTCAGAGCATCGTCGTGCTGCGTCCCTGGTCCCGAGGAGCGAGGGGGCACTTCGGGCCCGGATCCTGGGCTCGCTTGCCCAGACGCTGATGCTGCGCGGCACGTTCGGTGAGGCGGAAACCGTTGCTGGGCAGGCCATCGGCGCGGCTCGACTTGCAGGCGCGGATGGGCGCGCCGCGGAGGGCCACGCAACATGCACCCTCGGCATTGCGCGTGCGTGGGGTGCCGATCCAGCCGCCGCGATCGGCCTGCTCGAGTCCGCACGGGACATCGCGCGGGAGGTCGGCGACGCCGACGACTATTTCCGGGCGGTCCTGAACCTCACCACCGCCCTCACCCTGTTGCACCGCGGACCCGAGGCGATCGCGGTCACCAACGAAGCCATCGAGCAGGCCCGACGTGATGGGCTGGAAACCGTCTACGGAAATGCCCTGCGGGGTAACGTGGCGGAGGCGCTGTTCCTGACCGGCCGCTGGGCCGAGGCGCGCGAATCGATCCGGACAGCCCTCGAATGGAGTCCCGCGGCAGATGCGTTCGCGGATGCCGCCGTGACGTCCGCGATGCTCGAGGTGGAATCCGCGTCCGACGAGCGGGCCGCCCGGCTCCTCGGCCGACGGCTGCTGGAGTTGCGGACCGCTCCCGATCCACAATCGGTCGTCCCGGCCAGCCGGGCGGCGGCATCGTTTTCGCTCTGGCGCGGCGATATCGGGGACGCGGTGAACGCCGCCGAGCTGGGCTGGTCCGCCGTGCGCGACACCGAGGACTGGGTGCTCGCTGCCCGAATGGCCGCGACGTACCTGGAGGTCCAGGCCGTCACCGTGGCGGACGCGCAGGAACGCCGTGCGCTCGCCGATGTCGCGGCCGCTCGAGGTCGGGCGCAGGCCATCCTCGCCGAGGCCGAGGCGGCGCTTCGGACGAGCGGCGTCCCGACCGTCGTCATCAGTCGCGGTGAGGCTGAAGCGCACCTGGCGACGGCACGTGCCTATGCGGCTCGGATAGACGGACGTGACCTTCCCGCGGTGTGGGACTCGACGGCTCGTGCCTGGGAGCTGGTCGGGGATCCCTACCAGGTCGCGAAGGCTCGTTGGCGACAGGCGGAGGCGGCACTCCCGGCCGCCGACGCCCGAATCGGCCGGGCGGCCGGGCGCGCGCCGCTCCTGGAGGCCGTCCGGATCGCGCGCGAGCTCGGGGCAATGCCGCTGCTCGCGGAACTCGAGGCACTGGCGCGCCGAGCGTTGATCACCGTGCCACCAGACCCCAGGGCGGACCTCAGCGAGGCTGCGTCACCGATCGGCGTCGGCGCGGAGTCAGGTGCCATGCCCGGCGATGGTCGTGAACTTGCCCGCATCGCCACGGAGACCGCGGCTGACAACGTCGGGGGACGCAACGGACACGGATCTGCCGCAGGTGCGGGAAGCAGCGGAACCGGCCCGCCGGCCACCGGCGAGCGCCGGATTGCGGCCGACTTTGTCGGCCCAGCGAAACCGCGGCCGGACGCCGCATTCGGTCTGTCCAACCGCGAACGCGAAGTGCTCGGACTGATCATCCTGGGCAAGACGAATCGGGAGATCGGGGAGCGCCTGTTCATCAGCCAGAAGACCGTCGGCGTCCACGTCGGCAACATCCTGTCCAAACTCGGCGTGTCGGGTCGGGTCGAGGCCGCGATGGTTGCGGTTCGACTTGACCTCGTGCCGGCGCGCGGGCGCTGAATAGGGACCGCACGGCGGCGGAAAGCGCACCACAACGAACGAGACCCGGAGGAGGGTCCGGGTCTCGTTGCGGTTGCTGCCCGGCAGGAGGGTGCCGGTCGAGCGTTAGCGAGTGTTCGGTTTCTAGAGCCAGCGCTTCATCGCGGCTTCGACCAACGCGATCGAGGCCAGCGGAGCGACGGCGAGGGCGAGCCGCCAGGCCCGCTGCATCCGGTGCTTCATAGTTGGGCACTCCCGTGCTTGAGGATCATTCCGTCCGGTTCCGTACCGGGGGACCTATCCTGCTGATGCCGACGCGTGCCCTCAATGAGGCCAAAGTACCGGTTGACCCCGGACCTTCGGGGGATCCGTAACCGCTCGGGACCACGCCCGACCGGGCCGCAACCGCCCTTTTCCGCACCACCTCCAGCCATGTCGGACGGTACGGCGAGGCCCTTAGCTGCGAGTTATCTGGCGGTCGCCGCGTCCTCCACACGGCACGCGCAACTCCGGCGCCGGGTTGCCGGCTCTCTTCCCTGAGCCTATGACGCATCCGGGCCGACGTTCAGGTATGCATCGGATGCCGGTCCTCGCGGCGCAGGGTACGCTCGGGCCATGTACCTCCAGCTCTGCTATTCGGACGCCTACGCGGCGGCAGTCGACGCAAGCGTGGTCGCCGTGGATACGGCTGATGCGCCGCTCGTCGTCCTCGATCAAACCGTGTTCTATCCCGGCGGCGGCGGCCAGCCGTCCGACCGAGGCGTTCTACTGCGGAGCGAGGATGGCAGGACCTGGATCGTCCAGGCGGCGCGGAAGGCCGGCGGCGAGATCGCCCACGAACTCGAGCCGGGCGTGGAGCCACCCGCAATCGGCGACCGACTCCGCGTGGACATCGACTGGGCGCGTCGCTACGCGCTGATGCGGACGCATACGGCCCTCCACGCCCTGTGTGGCGTCGTCTGGCGTGACTACGGTGCACTGGTCACGGGCGGGAACATGGAGCCCGGCGCGGGCCGGATGGACTTCGAATTCGAACGGATGAGCGGCGACCTCGTGGACGAAATCGAGGCGACCGTCAACGCCGAACTGGCACGGGCGCGCGACGTCCGCGTGAATGTCCTGCCGCGCGAGGCGGCCTTCGCCATCCCGGATCTCATCCGGACGAAGATCAACCTCCTGCCCGAGGGTATCGAGGAGATCCGAACGATCGAGATCGTGGGTCTCGATCTCCAGGCCGACGGCGGCACGCACGTCGCCAACACCCGCGAGGTCGGCGGGATTCGCGTGACCGGCTACGAGAGCAAGGGCCGGATCAACAAGCGGATCCGGATCGAGCTCGTCGAGCCAGCCTGACGCACCCGACGGACGCTCAGTCGCCGCGGGTCGCGACCACCGAAAACGACAGGGGCACACGGCCGCGCTCCTCGGGACGGACGTCGAGGTGGCCCGCCCACCAGTCCACGGGGTGCTCGCTGACGCGCTCCAGCTTGAGCCCGGCACCCAGCAGCGCCGTCACGATCTCGCCGAGGGTCCAGGCCCGCGCGAACTTCCAGCTCTGGTCGTCATCGGCGACCGAAAGATGGTCGATGTACTCGGGTGCCCAACCCTTCGACGCCTCCGGACCGCCGAAGTAGTCGTAGTCCGTCACCGCCCAGCGGCCCTCATCGTCGGCGTCGAAGAGCCATTCGGCGGGGTGCCCGTCGAATATCACGAGACGGCCGGTCGGGGAGAGGAGTCGCCGCAGAACGGCGGCCCAGGCATCGAGGTCCTGGAGCCAGATGATCGCGCCCCGTCCCGTGTAAACCAGATCAGCGGTGTCGTCGAGATCGTGGGGCGTGTCAAGAACGTCTGCCTCGACCCAGCGTGCGGGCGCACCGGTTGCTTCGGTCAGTCGAGCCGCGAGCTCGAGCATGCGCGGGCTGATGTCAACGCCGATGACCTCGTCCGCGCCCAAGTTCCACAGGGACAGCGTGTCCCGCCCACCTGCGCACTGGAGGTGGATCGCGCGGCGGCAGCGGCCGTGAAGGTCGCCGATCAGGTCGTGCTCAACAGGAAAGAGGTTTGAGCCGCCCGATCGGATGAGCTCGACCGCCCCGTCGTACCAGCCCTCGTAGCGCTCGGCCGCCTCGTCCCACGCGGCACGATTGGCCGCATGCATGGCCCGGACATCGGCCGCCTCGGCGCCGGTCGCGGGGCGGACGTTGGGGGTGTCGCTCGAATCGGTCATTGGGCCGAGTCTAGCGGCGGCTACGATGTCGACATGACTGACTTGGCACAGCTTGAGCACGACAATCTCATCGAGACCTTCGGCGTCCTGGCCGCTTTGCAGCCCGACGGTGTTGTGTGGCGCGATGACGGCGTTGCGGTCATCGCGAGCGGACTGCCGATGAGCCTGTTCAACCAGATTCTCATCGAGTCTGATTCAGCCTCACCCGTGGCGATCGGAGCGGGGGTCGCCCTGATGCGCGAGCGGGGAGCCCCGTTCGTCGTGACCCTGCGCCAGGGAATGGACGATCGATTCCAGGCGGTCGCTGAGAGTCTCGGCCTGGTCTTCGATCCCCACGAGGGTTTCCCGGGGATGGCCGTCGAGCCAGTGCCGGCCCCAGTGCCCGTGCCGAGTGGTCTGGAAATCCGGCGCGTGGACGCCGCGACGTTGGCCGACCATGCCACCGTGGTTACGATCGGCTTCGGGATCGATCGGGCCATCATCGACGCGTTCGTCTCCGAAGCAACTCTCGCGGATCCTCGGTTCGCCTTCTACGTGGGCTACGTCGACGGGCTTCCCGTGGTCTCGGGTCTCGGGGTGCAAACGGGATCAACGGCCGGGGTCTTCAACATCGCGACCGTTGCGGAGGCACGTCGGCGCGGTTACGGGGCTGCCATCACCCGGCGCATCCTGACCGACGCGGCGCTGCTTGGTTGCACCGTCGGAACGCTCCAGTCCAGCGACATGGGCCGACCCGTCTACGAAGCAATCGGGTTTCGCACCGTCGTGACCTACATCGGGTACGTCGATCCGGGGCAGTTGGGAAGTGGCGCCCATGGTTGACACAGCCGAAACGACGCCGGCGCTCGACGCCATCGTGGCCCTCGGAATTCCGCATCGGGTGGTCCGGATCGAGCTGGCCCGTTCGGCCGAGGAAGCCGCCGAGCGTCAGGGGATCCCCCTTCGGGCGCTGCTCCGGACCATCGTCGTGCGCCGCGGCGATGACGACTACCTGTTCGTGCTGGTCCCGGCCGGCAGGCGGTTCGACTGGCCGAAGCTGCGCGCCCACCTCGGAGTCACCCGGATGTCCCTCCCCGACGCCGACGAGGCACAGGCCGTCACGGGCTATGTCCGTTATACGATCACGCCGTTCGGTTCGTCGCGACCCTGGCCGGTCATCGCAGACGCGGCGATCCTCAACGAGCCCATGATCGCGATCGGCGGAGGCGCGTTCGGGGTCAATCTGCACCTCGCGGCTGCGGACCTGATTCACGCCCTGCAGGCCGAGGTCGTGGACGTGACCCAACCCGAGCCGATGCTCGTTCGCCCGGAGGCTGATTAGACGGTGAGCGTGGCCGGACCGCCGACCGGCTACTCGCCCGCGCTGGCGCGGCGAATGAAGTCCGCGAGATCGGCCGACTGGCGAAGCCGTGACGGTTCGTGCACGTACATCATGTGGCCCGCTTCGTAGTAGGCGAATTCCACGTTGCCCCGGAGCTCCGCCGGAATCGGCAGGTGGGCGACCACGTGCTCGGCCGCGAAATGGGGCGTTGCCCCGTCGTAATAGCCGCAGGCGATGTGGACGCGAAGGTGCGGATTGGCGCGCATGGTATCCCCGAACTGCTCGACGACCGAGACCGCCCGGCCCTCAAACTCCCTGTAGGACCAGACCTGGTGGACCGTCATGGACAGAATCTCGTAGGGGAGGTCGTTCTCGTAGCCGAGACCTTCCCTGACGTACTGGTTGAGGGCAGCGGTGTAGGGCCCGAGAATGTGCGAATAGGAGGGATCGAACGACCCGCGTTCGCGCCCGCCATCCGGTTCCCACACGCTGAAGCGACCGTCGAGCCGACCAACGGTTCGTCCTTGATCGCGCAGCAGCTCCATGAAGAACCGTTCGTGCTCGATCCGCAGGTTGACCCGCTCGACATAGGTCCGGGAGAGTCCCGCCAGGCGCGCCAGCTTGGCGACCCCGGCGCGTCGCTCCGTAGCCGTCATCCGACCCGCTCGTGCGAGAAGGCGCGGGTACTCGCCACCGGCGTAGGCCTCGGCCTCGGCCACGACCTCACCAAGGGATCGACCGGCGTGCTTGCCGTGGTAGTGGGCGATCGCGGCGTAGGTCGGCAGGTACAGCGCATAGGGCTGGTCGTTGCCCTCCTTGAAGAAGATGGTCGCGAGATCGAGCGTCGACGAGATCAGCACAACACCGTTGAGGTACATGCCGTGGCGGTCCTGAAGGTACGACGCGAGGCCAGCTGCCCGGAGCGTCCCATACGACTCGCCGGCCAGGAACTTCGGCGACATCCAGCGGCCGTTGCGAGAAGTCCAAAGGCGGATCACCTCACCGACCGATTCGATGTCCCGTGTGAAGCCGCTGTATTCGGCTGATTTCTCGCCATCGAGCGGGCGCGAGAAGCCGGTCGAGACCGGATCGATGAACACGAGGTCCGAATGGATCAGGAGTGACTCAGGGTTCTCCACGAGGTCGTAGGGTGGTGGCACCGGCGACCCGGCGTCTCCGCTGACAACGCGGCGCGGCCCCAGAAGCCCCAGGTGCAGCCAGACGCTTGACGACCCGGGGCCGCCGTTGAACGCGAACGTGACGGGGCGCTTCCGGGCGTCGGTGCCGTCCAGGGTGTAGGTCGTGACGAAGACAGACGCCTTCGGCTTGAATCCGACCGCCTTGCCATCCTCCACGACCTCTTCGCGGAGCACGATCCGACCCGTCTTCGAGGTGTAGGCGAGCTTCTTGCGGCCGATCGCGAGGGTGTGCTTTCGCTCGACGAGGTCGTCGGTCGGATCGGGGGCTTTTGGCGGCTCCGCCGCGGCGGGCAGCGCGGGCGGCGCGGTCGCTCCGGCCGGCTTGTCGGCCACGTTAGAGCGCCTTCACGGCGGCCACGAGGTCGGCCAGGCCGGCCTTCGCATCGGCGAAGAGCATGCCGGTCTTCGGGTTCGCGTACAGCTCATTGTCAATGCCGGCATAGCCGCGACCCATGGAACGCTTGATCACGACGATCGATCTGGCGTGGTCGACATCCAGGATCGGCATGCCGGAAACGGGCGATCCAGGCTTGCGCGCCGCCGGGTTCGTGACGTCGTTGGCGCCCACCACGAGGGCGACGTCGCAGCGGTCGAACTCCGGATTGATGTCGTCCATTTCCTTGAGCTGGGGATACGGGACGTTCGCCTCGGCCAGCAGGACGTTCATGTGGCCCGGCATGCGGCCGGCGACGGGGTGGATGGCGTACTTGACGTCCACGCCACGGGCCTCCAGCAGTTCGGCCAGCTCACGGACGCCGTGCTGCGCCTGGGCCACGGCCAGGCCGTAGCCCGGGACGATGATCACGGACGTCGCGTACGCCAGCTGGATGGCGACATCGTCCGCGCCAATCGCCCGCACCGAGCCTCCGGCGCCCGCCACCGCCCCGGCTGTGCCCTCGCCGCCGCCGAAGCCGCCGATCATGATGTTCAGCACCGACCGGTTCATGGCGTCTGCCATCAGCTTGGTCAGGATGGCGCCCGACGCGCCCACCAGGGCGCCGGCGATGATCAGGACATCGTTGCCGATGACAAAGCCGGCCATGGCGACGGCCGTGCCGGTGAACGAGTTGAGCAGGCTGATCACGACGGGCATGTCGGCGCCGCCGATCGGCAGGACCATGGTGACCCCGAAGATGAGCGCAGCCGCGAGGATCAGGAACATCACCGGGACGCTGATCGCGCCGCTCCACAGGTAGAGCGAGCCGGCAGCCGCGATCAGGACGATACCGACTGTGATCAGCCGCCCAGCGGGGATCATGATCGGCTTGCCGCTGATCACGCCCATCAGTTTGCCGGACGCGATGAGCGAACCGGTGAAGGTGATGCTGCCGATGACGATGTCGAGCACGGTCGGGATGCTGATCTGGAGCGAGATCGAGGCGACTTCACCGGACAGCCGCAGATAGTCGTCAATCGCGATGAGCGCTGCGGCACCACCGCCGACCGCATTGAACAGCGACACGAGCTGCGGCATGGCCGTCATCTTCACGGTCCGGGCCGTGTACAGGCCGGCTCCGCCTCCGATGGCGATGCCCACGGCGATGATGATCCAGCCTGTCGGCGCGACGTCACCGTTGAACGCGAGCAGGACGGCCGTGCCGCCGATCGCGACGGCCATGCCACCGGCCGACAGCAGGTTGCCGTTCCGAGCGGTGGCCGGCGAATTCATCCGCATCAGGCCGATGACGAAGGATGCCGCCCCGAGGAGCCAGGCGATCCGGACCAGGACCTCGAGACTGTCCATCGGTCAGGCCCCGGCCTTGTCGGTCGGAGCGCCTGTCGCTGGTGAGACGGCGGCCGACGGAGCGGGCGCAACCGGCTTCCGCTTGAACATCTGGAGCATCCGGTCCGTGACGACGTAGCCGCCGACGACATTCGTCGTGGCGAAGGCGACGGCGACGAGGCTCAGGATCTGGCTGAGCAAGTCCGTCGCCGAGGCGGCGATGAGCATGGAGCCCACAAGGACGATCCCGTGGATCGAGTTGGCGCCGGACATCAGGGGCGTATGGAGGGTCGCCGGGACCTTGCTGATGACCGCGAAGCCACACAGGATGGCGAGCACGAAGACCGTCAGCGCGGCCAGGAGTTCGGTATTCATGCGGCACCTCCGGCCGGCTGCAGCAGCTTTCTAACCGCCTCGGAGCGGATCTCCCCGCCATGCGTGATGGTCACGGGACCGGCGATCTCATCGGCTGGATCCAGATCGAGCGCGCCCTCCTTGACCAGCTGCAGCAGCAGCGCGGACAGGTTGCGCGCGTAGAACGCACTCGAGCCGATCGGCATCGTGGCCGGCAGGTTGTCCGGAGCGATGATCGTGACGAGGTTGTCGGTGAGGACTTCCTCGCCGGCCTTCGACAGCTCGCAGTTGCCGCCGAGGGCGGATGCCGCCATGTCCACGATCACCGAGCCGGGCTTCATCAGCTCGACGGCCGCCGCCGTCACGAGGACCGGGGGCTTCCGGCCTGGGACCTGCGCCGTGGTGATGACGACGTCCATGCCGCCGATGACCTCGTTCAGCTCGGCCTGCTGCGACGCCCGCTCCTCCGCCGTCAGTTCGCGGGCATAGCCGCCCGCGCCGGTGGCGTCGATCTGGGTCTTGAGGGTCACGAACTTCGCACCGAGCGACTCCGCCTGTTCCCGTGTCTCGGGCCGGACGTCATAGGCCTGCACGACCGACCCGAGTCGGCGCGCCGTGCCGATTGCCTGAAGTCCCGCGACGCCGATTCCCAGGATCAACACGTTGGCCGGTTTGGCCGTCCCCGCAGCCGTCGTCAGGAGTGGGAAGTACCGTCCGAACGCGTTGGCCGCGATCAGGACCGCCTTGTACCCGCCGACGTTGGCCTGCGATGACAGGGCATCCATCGTCTGGGCCCGCGACAGCGTCCGTGGAATGGCGTCGAGGCTGATCGCGCTCACGCCCGCCTGCGCAAGCGTCTCCATGAGCTTTGGATCGAGGAGCGGCTGGAGGAGCCCGATCACGGCCTGGCCCGAGCGAAGCCGCTGTGCTTCCATCTCGGAAGGCTTCTGGACGCGCAGGACGACGTCCGCCCTGGCATATAGATCATCGGTCTTGACGATCGTTGCGCCGGCGTCCACGTACGCCGAATCCGGGATCAGCGCGCCGACGCCGGCCCCGGCCTCGACGATGATTTCCAGCCCGGCCGCGGTCAGCTTGCCGAGCGCTTCGGGTACCAGGGCCACGCGCCGTTCGCCGGCCGCGGTCTCCCTGGCGACTCCGATCTTCATGGGCACCACCTGATG
>JBKKBB010000014.1:0-13110 GCA_046714395.1 Candidatus Limnocylindrales bacterium
GATGCCACGAACCACCAGCTGGACGCGTTTCATCGGACCTTCAGCTTCTGTATGTCCTGCCGGCAGTACACCTGCGCGAACTGCTGGAACGAGCCCGAGCAACGCTGCCTCTCCTGCGCGCCGCTGAACCTGCCGGCCCACGACACGGTCGGCGTACTGGACGACGTCGACCCCGCGCGGCTCCGCCGCTTGATGGGCGAGCACGACCACGCGCACCGCCAGGAACCGTCCGAATCAGCCACGCTGCCACCCATCGAAGCTGCGGATCTGGGCGATATCCCCGAACCGCATCCAGCGGTCCCAGCGGTCATCGGCGGGATGACCCCGGGCCAGTCCATCGACGATGCCATCGCTGCGTTCGAGGCCACCCACGCCGCCGCGGGGACAGCGGAGCCCGAGGTGGCGCTCCACGTCCCACCGGCGGCTGAGCCGTCAGGTTCCGAGGCCGGACATCGTGCGCCGGCGCCGGGCGTTGAGCCCGGGGTCACAATCACCGCCGACCCGGTCCCGGCGCCGGCGCCGGAGCCGCGGCCCGAGGTGGCCCCCGAACCAGCATCGGTGGATACGGTGGCCCAGCCGGTCTGGTCCGTGCCGCCCCCGCCGAGCGGCACTCCGCAGTGGCCGACCGGTCCGCGCTGGCCGACGGGAATCAACGCCAATCAGTCGGCATCGGCGCAGCAGCCCCAGGTGGATGCGCTCGCCACGTTGATGTCGCGATCGTCCACGGACGCCATGTGGGCGGCCTCGAGCCAAGAGATTGTGCGGCCCGTTGCCCCGACGCAGCCGGTGGCAACCATCCAGCCGTGCGCGAACTGCGGCATTTCGTTGTCTGCCACGGCGCGGTTCTGCCGCCGTTGCGGAACCGCCCAGACCTGACGGCGCAGGTCGCCGCCAACGAGGCACGGAGCGGCCCGGATCAGCGCAGATCGTCGACGCCGCGGTCAGCAGATGCCCTGGTCTACCCCTTGGCCGGTTCCCTTCGCTGGCCGACCCACGCGGCGCCGAGCAGGACCGCCTGGAAGCTCAAGCCAAGCCAGGCCAGCGCCGCGAAGACCGTGGCCAGTGTTCCAATTGCTGCGGCGGCGCCAATCAGACGAGGCGCGATGAACACGAACAGGCGCACCGCGACGGTCAGGACGATGCCGACGACCACGGCCGGCGGCCCTGCCGCGCCCCACGAGGGGCGGGCGTCCGGCACGAATCGGTAGACCAGCGCCATGACGCCGATCGCCAGACCGATTGGCAGTGCGGCCAGGACGAGCTGGGTCAGGCCGGAGATCGCCTCGAAATCACCCTGTCCTACGGCGGCATCCAGGAACGCCGCGACCCCGGCGAGGACCGCGCCGAGGACGACCGACAGCACAAGCAGGATCGCCGAGGCGATCCCGATCATGTTGCGCACCAGCACGCTGCGTGTCCGTGGACCGCCGATCACCCTGGACATGGCGTCCTCGAACATGATGATGAACCGACTACCGCTCCACACCAGCGTGGCGGCCCCGATGATCGAGATCGCCGCGGCCGAGCTCGCGGCCTCGTCCAGGATCGCCTCGAGCAGGCCCCGGAGCGGGGGCAGAACCTCGGCGATGATCCGGACCACATCCTGCCTGACCGCGGGATCCTCGACCAGGAGTCCGATCAGGCCGACGGTCACGAGCGCCATGGGAACGATGGCGAACAGCGCGCTATAGGCGAGACCCCCGGCCAGCAGGGCGCCGCCGGCCGCGCTGTACCGCTGGAGGACGCCGAGCAGTGTTCGGACGAAGGCCAGGCCGAATAGGATGCCGACGACGCGTCGCCAGTCCATCCGCGGCACGGTCAGTCCCGCAGGTCCTCGAACAAGCGGACCTGTTCCTCGTCGACCCGAACGCGGCGGGGAACGGCGATCAACGCACGAACCTCGCCGCGGCGAACAAACCGCCGGCCACCGAGCTTGATGCTCTGGAGCCGCCCGGTGCGGGCCCACCCGCCAATCGTGGCTGACCGGAAGTGCACGTTTGAAGCGGCCAGGATCTCAACGGCTTCCCGTAGGCTGATCCAATCGGTCGCCGACGCGGCCATGGTCAGGCCGTCCCTTCGGACGCCGAGGTCGTTGACGTGGACTTCGCCGTGGTGGTCGCGGTGTCCGAGGCGCCGCCGCCGGCATCCGAGGCGCCGCGGCCGGCATCCGTGTTCGTCGCGTCGGCGGTCGGCTTGGGGACGCCCGACTTGCTCGGACTCGAACTCGTCGATCGATCCTTCTTGGCCCAGCCCGAGCCCTTGAAGTGGACCGCGGGCGTCGTGAACCCCTTGCGCATACTTCCCTCGGCGCCACAGGCCGGACAGAACCGCGGCCCGAATTCCTCGATCCGGTGAATCACCTCGACCACGTGCTGGCAGGTCACGCAGCCGTAGTCGTAGATCGGCACGGGTGGGCTCCTCGCTCGGCGGTTGGTTCAGCCGCGCAGCAGCCGCATGCCGCACTTCGGGCAATAGAACGCCCGCTCGTGGGCCGACTGGAAGCCGCAGTGCGGACAGACCAGGCCGCCTCGACCGGTCGCCACGGACGGCCGTTCGACCGCGGTCAGCCCCAATGAGTACTGGCTGGCCAGGATGTTCGACAGGATCGAGGTCAAGATTCGTGATCCGACCCGATCGGTATCTCCGCGCACCCCGCGGCCGCCCCAGCCGACCACGCCCCGCACGATCATGTCGCCGGTCACTTCGTCCCAGTGCGCCGCTGCCCCGCCGACAACGGCGTTGTACGCCGGATAGCCCGACGTGTCGAGTTCACCCTCGAGGAGCCCGCACACAAAGGTGTCGAAGGCCAGGTCGATCGCGTCGATGGATTCGAGCACGACCAGCGCATGTCGACCGATTGGCGAGAGCGCGTGATGGGCGTTGAGCCACTGCATCGCCTCCGACGGGCGGACAAACGTGGGTGACGCCTGACTGAACTCGATTGGAAGCGGCTGGATGACCTCGACTTCGCTCCTTGACAGGCCGGCCAGCATGGCCGGAAGATCGGCGAGAGCTGCCGGTCCGGACTTGATCCGGACACCTTCGCTGGTCTTTCCCGCGTAGTTGATGCGGAGCTGATGCTCCTGCGCGACGACCTCTTCGGGCAAGGCGTGGCTGCCGGTCCCGGCCGTGGCCGACGGCGCGGTCGGGGCGGCTCCAGGCGCGGCGCCCTTGCGGCGCAGGAAATTCAGCGGCACGAAGGTGATCTCCCCGGGGTTGACGACAAGGACTGGTCCGTATCGTAGCAGCGCTCTTCCGACACCTCGCGGCAGGCACCCAGGAATAGGGTGGAGCCGCGGCGTTCAGCCGGTCAGTCGGGCCGCGAGGCGCGCCACGGTCTCCGCAAGTTCGGCCTCGCGCTCTCGAGCGCCTGCGACCACCAGGTCAGGCGCCCGGGCCACGAAGGCCTCGTTCGCCAGCCTGGCGCGGGCGGCCCCGAGCAAGGCCGTCGCCTCCGCCAGCTCTTTCTGGAGGCGTGCCAGCTCGCGCTCCGGGAGGGTTGCATCGTCGGCGACCAGGATGCGCGCCTCGAGCTCGCCGGCGATCACGACCAGGCCGGCTGCCACCTCGCCCGCTTCCTTCCGGCTCGTGTGACACGTCAGCGGTCGCGCCCGGGCAAGCCGCTCGACGGCCGGGCTCATCGTCGTGAACGTGCCCATGATCGAGGCGGGCACCACGACCTCGACAGGCAGCCAGGCCGCCGCCTCTATCCCGGCTTCGGCGCGGGCGTTCCGAAGAGCGCGGACAAGGTCGACGATCCCGGCCACCTCCGCTTCGGCGAGCGTGTCCCGCTTCCCCGCTGCCGGCCAATCCGCCACGATCAGGTACCCGGGATCCCCAGGCGCGTGCGGCAGCGCCGCCCACAACTCCTCGGTCACAAACGGCATGACCGGGTGAAGCAGACGGAGATACGTGTCGAGCGCGTCGACCAGCGTCCACCACGTCGCATCGCGCACCGCCGACGCGAGCGCCGGATCGGCGAGACGGACCTTGGCCAGCTCGAGACCCCAGTCGCAGAACTCGGACCAGATCCCGTCATACAGCGTCCGAGTAACCTCGGCGAACTGCAGCTCGGCCATGCCCCGATCCACCGACTCGACCGCGGCCGCGGCGCGGCTGAGGATCCAGCGCTCCGTGGGACCGAGGTGGTCCGGATCAGGTGACCGCCGGGCGTCGTCTGCCGGGACCGACGCCGGCCGGGCACCGAGGACGAACCGGGTGGCGTTCCAGAGCTTGTTGGCGAAGTTCCGCCCATCCTCGAGCTTCTCGATCCGGAACTTCTGGTCGTTGCCGGGCGAGGTGCCGTGGACAAGCGCGAAGCGGAGGGCATCCGCGCCGGATTCAGCGATCGCGTCGAGGGGATCGACGACGTTGCCCTTGGTCTTGGACATCCGCTTGCCGTATGGATCCTTGACCAGGCCGTGCAGGTAAACCGTGGTGAACGGCACCTCGCCCGCCAGGTGGATGCCGAGCATCATCATCCGGGCGACCCAGAAGAAGATGATGTCGTAGCCGGTCTCGAGCACGGTGCCCGGGTAGTACCGTCGGAGGTCCCCGGTTTCAGCGGGCCAGCCCAGCGTCGAAAACGGCCACAACCCGGAGCTGAACCAGGTGTCGAAGATATCCGGATCCTGGGTCAGCTCCCCGGCAGGTCGATCGCAGCCGGTGCAGGCCACCGGCCCGCCCTCGAGTTCGGAGACGGTCACGTGGCCGTCCGCGCAGTACCAGGCCGGGATGCGATGGCCCCACCAGAGCTGGCGACTCACGTTCCAGTCGTGGATCGAGGTCATCCAGTGCTCCCAGACCTTCTCGAATCGAGCCGGAACGACGCTCGTCCGGCCATCGCGGGTGGCGGCGAGGGCTGCGGCGGCGAGCGGTGCCGTTCGGATGAACCACTGCGTCTTGAGCCGCGGCTCGATGACGTCGTTTGAGCGCTGACACCGACCGATGAGCATCTCGTGCGGCCGCTCGCTCTCGAGATCGCCCCGCGCAGACAGGTCGCGCACGATCGCCGCCCGGGCCGCATACCGATCCTGGCCCGCATAGCCGACACCAAGCTCGTTGATCGTTGCGTCGTCGGCCAGCACGGTCAGCATCGGGAGACCGTGGCGCTGGCCGGTTTCATAGTCGGCCTTGTCGTGGGCCGGTGTGATCTTCACGGCGCCCGTGCCGAACGCCGGGTCAACGGAGTCGTCCGCGACGATGGGCACGTCCCGCTCAACGAACGGGATTCGGACGGTCCGCCCGAGCAGGTCCGCGTAGCGCGCGTCATCCGGATGCACCGCGACCGCGGTGTCGCCGAGGATCGTCTCCGGGCGGGTCGTCGCCACGCTGATCCAGGCATCGGCCTGTGGCTCGCCCGACGCGGGGTCGATGAGGTGGTACCGGATCGTCCAGAGGACTCCGGTCTCCTCGGTCGGGATGACCTCGAGATCGCTCACGCTCGTACCGCAGCCGGGGCACCAGTTGATCAGCGCCTCGGTTCGGTAGGCCAGGTCATCGCGATACAGACGCGCGAACGCCGTGCGGACCGCCCGCGCCGAACCCTCGTCCATCGTGAAGCGGAGCCGGCCCCAGTCGAGCGACGCGCCGATCCGGCGCTGCTGGCCGAGCATGACCTCCCTGGTCGTGTTGATGAACTCCCACATCCGGTCGAGGTAGCGCTCGCGGCCGAGACCCTCTCGCGTCTCGCCCTCGGCGGCAATGATTCGGTCGAGCACGTACTGGGCCGCGATCGAGGCGTGATCCAGGCCCGGCAGCCAGAGTGTTGGCCGGCCGGTCATCCGGGCGTGGCGGATCATGACGTCCTCGAGCGTCGAGGTAAGCGCGTGTCCCAGGTGGAGCGCCCCGGTGATGTTCGGGGGCGGCTGGATGATCACGAACGGCGGCTTGGAGTCATCCGCGCGCGACCCCTTCCCGTCCGGGGCAAAGACGTCGGCCTCGAGCCAGCGCTCATAGATGGCGCCCTCGAAGTCTGCCGGCCGATACGCCTTCGCGAGTTCCCGTTCCGCCATCACCACCTGCTCCGAATCAGCGGACCCCGATCGTCCAGCGGACGAACGGGGTCGTGGTACCACCTGCTGGTTCGAGGACCGGGGGCCTCCTGCTCATCGCGGGCGCCGGGCTCGGACCTCCTCATGGCGCGCTATCGGGCGCCGACCGCACGGCTCGCGAGCGACGTTCGGGTCCGTCGTGCCCGCGCGGCTCGCACCGCTCCGCGCTCGCTTCGTGGCCGACCCAGCCCTACTCTTCCCGGTCCCTGCCGTGAGGCCGGGAGTGTAGCACGGGGCTGCGCCGCTTCTGCGAGTAGACTCACCGATGGCGATGGCGAGAGCCCCGCCTGACATCACCGTCACGTGGGCCCGATCCGAGGAGCGGCCATGAGCGAGCCATCTGGGGCGGACAGCGCGGCCCCGACCGGAAGCGCATCGTTCCCGAGGTCCGTCCTCCTGATCGGCGCGGCCATCGTCGCGCTGGTGGTAACTGCCCTGATCGTGGCCGTCGCCCTGCCTAACCGGCCGACCGACTACGCGGCCGGATCGCCTGAGGCCGCGTTCCAGGACTTCTACGAGGCCTGGGAAGCCGGGGACGTCGAGGCCGCCTACGGCCACCTTTCCTCCACGGTGACCGCAGACTTGAGCCTCACTGAGTACCGGCGCATGGATACCGACTGGTCGTGGCAGCGCGACCAGGGTCGGCGCCTGGTGCTTCTGAGCGTCGACCTCACCGGTGAGCGGGCCACACTCCACATCCGCGTCGACGAGTTCTACCAAGGCGGGCTGTCCGGTCAGCGCAATTCGTACGAGCGCTCGGTCCGGCTGGTCCGGGAGCTCGGCACCTGGCTGATCGACGAACCGTTGATCGGCATCGAATCCGCCGGGCACTACTGAGGGGCGCGACGCGATCACGATGGACATTGCCAAGCGGCTCTACCTGTACGTCGTATCTGCGGTCAGCCTGTTCGTGCTGTCAATGGGGCTCTACAACCTCGTCGCGGTCGTGCTCGGCGAACTGGCCGACGCACTCGGTTCGAACATCATCGGCGGAGGCGGAAGCGTAGGACGGGAGCAGATAAGCCTTGCCATCGCGCTGGTCGCCGTAGGGTCGCCGGTCTTCGCCGTCCACTGGGTGCTGGTCGGCCGTGGATGGCGCGGGAGCGACGACGGCGCCCGCAACGACCGAGACTCGGCTATCCGTGCGCTGCACCTGGGCCTGGTGGCCACCGTAGCCCTGGCGTTCGGGGTATTTGCGGCCATTGAGCTTCTGGACTACCTCTTCGGCACGCTCCTCGGTACCGACCACGGGGGTGTCCGACCAACGGACAGCGTGGCGCTCCTGATCGTCGCCACACCCGTGTGGTGGTACCACCAGCGGCGACGGAGCATCGACCTTCGACACGATCGACTGAGCCGGGCGGCCGCATGGATCACCCGGTTGCATCGCTACGCCTGGGCGCTCGTCGGCCTCCTGCTGCTGGTCGGAGGACTGAGCCAGGTCATCGAGACGCTCACGTCGGTCCTCATCGGACGGGCGGACTTCGGAGCCGGATCCGACTGGTGGCTCGGGCCGCTCGCCTCGGCCGTGTCCAGGGTCATCGTCGGTGCTGGCCTGCTCTGGATTCAGGGCGACGACGCACGAGGTGCGATCCGCGACGCCGAGATCCTCGGGGAGGACGATCGGGCCAGCGCCCTGCGTGCAACCTATTTCGGCGCGGTCACTCTCGGGGCGCTGGCGTACGTCGGTGTCGCGGTCGCTTCGTCACTCGCGGAGCTCGGCCGATGGGTGCTCGGTGTCAGCGACGGCACCGACATCTCGGCTTTCCTCGAGCTGGTCGTCGGGCCGCCGCTCGTGGCCATCCCGTTCGCGATTGCCGGCTGGCTCCACTGGACCGCGTGGCGGCGTGAGGCGGTCGGTCGCTCGCCCGTGGCCCTCGCGGCCGCCGAGCGACTTGCCCTCCATCTCACGGCCGCGGTCGGCATCACCTTCCTGGCCGTCGGCATGGCGCAGCTCCTGGGCCGCCTGTTCGAGGTCGCCCTGGGCTTCGCGCCCGACAACGACTTCCTGCGATTCGAGTTCGCCTGGTTCGTGGCGCAGATCGTCGTGGGTGTCGCGCTCTGGATCCCGGCCTGGACGCGCGTATTGCGCCGCCGCCTGGCGAATCCGACCACGGAGCGACACGTGACCACCGGCCGGGCGTATCTCTATCTCGCGGTTGGGGCGGCCCTTATCGCCGCGGTGCCGAGCGCGGCGTTCTCGCTCTATCGGGTCGTCGATACGCTCCTGGGTGGCGGTGGGGTCGCACTCGGCTCAGATCTGTCGATCCCGATCGCCGTGGTTATCGTGGCATCCCTGATCGCCCTCTACCATGGGCGGCTGCTCCTCTCCGACCTGCGATCCGCGGCACCGGCGCAGCCGTCGGCTGTGGCCGTGGCTGGGCCTTTAGTGGTCGCGGAGCAGCTCTCGGCAGTGGCAACCGTAGCGGTCCCCGGCGTGTCGCTCGCGCTCAGCTTGCTTGGGCCGGCGGGCACCGATCTCAAATCGGCCGCGGACGCGCTCCGCGAGCATCTCCCGCCGGGACTGCTGCTCGAGGACCGCTGACGCCCTGATCAGGCGGTTTCGGCCCGCTCCGCCAGCCGGTCCTCGTAGTTCATCGCGTCGACGCCCTGGTCCACGTCCGTCTTCGTCAGGAGGACCGGCGGGGCGCCGGACGGCGGGACCGGATCTCCGCGGCCCCAGCGCTGACCGCTCCCGCGCCCGGTGGCTACGCGCTGGCGCCGCGTTCGGCCAGCCAGTCCGCGTAGTTCGTCTCGTCCACGCCCTGGTCCACGTCCGACTTCGTGAGCAGCAGCGGCAGCCGCCGATCGCGGATCGTCTCCTCGGTGATGATGCATTTGCGAATGTCCGTGCGCTCCGGGATGTCGAACATCACCTCAAGGAGCGCCTCCTCGACAATCGAACGCAGGGCACGCGCCCCGGTCTTGCGCTCCAGCGCGACCTCGGCCGCGGCACGCAGCGCCCCGGGCGTGAAGACCAGCTCCACCTTGTCCAGGGACAGGAAGCGCTGGAACTGCCTGGCGACGGCGTTCTTCGGTTCGACGAGGACCCTGACGAGGTCGTCCGCCGTCAACGCCGAGAGCGTCACGATGACCGGGAGCCGACCGATGAACTCGGGGATCAGACCAAACTTCAGCAGGTCCTCGGGCATGAGCTTCTCGAGGAGGCGGCCGCGCTCGATCGCTGAGGGCGCCGCCTCCGACCCGAACCCGATGGCGCGCTTCCCGACCCGCTCTTCGACGATCTTTTCAAGTCCGTCGAAGGCGCCACCACAGATGAACAGCACGTTGGTGGTGTCGATCTGAATGAAGTCCTGGTGCGGATGCTTGCGGCCACCCTGGGGCGGCACGTTTGCCACGGTGCCTTCGAGGATCTTCAGGAGCGCCTGTTGGACACCCTCGCCGGACACGTCGCGGGTGATCGACGGGTTGTCCGCCTTGCGCGCGATCTTGTCGATCTCGTCGATGTAGATGATCCCGCGCTGCGCCCTGGCGACGTCGAAGTCCGCAGCCTGGATCAAGCGCAACAGGATGTTCTCGACATCCTCACCGACATAGCCGGCTTCGGTCAGGGACGTGGCATCCGCGATGCAGAACGGCACGTCGAGGACGCGCGCAAGCGTCTGGGCCAGCAGCGTCTTGCCAGAGCCCGTCGGCCCGACCAGCAGGACGTTCGACTTCTGAAGCTCGACCTCGTCGATGGTGTGCCCTGCGTTGACCCGCTTGTAGTGGTTGTAGACCGCCACGGAGAGGACCTTCTTGGCCTTCTCCTGGCTGATCACGTACTGGTCCAGGGAGAACGTGATCTGGCGCGGATTCGGAAGTTTCGTGGACGCCGGCTTGGTCTTCGGCTGGTCCAGGAGCTCCTCGTCGATGATCTCCTGGCACAGGTTGATGCACTCGTCGCAGATGTACACGCCCTGCCCGGCGATGAGCTTGCGGACCTGTTCCTGGCTCTTGCCGCAGAACGAGCAGCGATACGGGACCTTGGGGCCCTTTGTGCTGCTGCTGGTTGTGCTCACGGGCGTGCCTCGCGCGACGGTTGCGGCATCTCTCGGCCCTGTGCCGAGATCAGCTCTTTGCCTTCTTCGGTTCGACGGCCGTCACGACGGCCGCCTTGGCGCCCTCGCCGCCGGCCTTGCTGGCCTCGAAGGCCTGCGAGATCAGCGACGCCCCTTGGGCGCTGTAAACGGCGTCGATAATGCCATAGTCCTTGGCCTCGTCGGGCGACATGAACCGATCTCGATCCGTATCAGCGACGATCCGCTCGATCGGCTGGCCCGTGTGGCGAGCAAGGATCTTGTGGTTCAACTCGACGAGATGCTCCCACTCGCGCATCTGGATCATCGCGTCCGGGGCGTTGCCGCGGAAGCCGCCCGACCCCTGGTGGATCATGATCCGGCTGTGCGGCAGGGCGTACCGCTTGCCCTTGGCACCGGCCGCGAGCAGCACGGCCGCCATCGACGCCGCCTGGCCGAGACAGATCGTGCTGACGGGCGCGCGCAGGTACTGCATCGTGTCGTAGATGGCGAGCCCTGCGGTGACGACGCCGCCCGGCGAGTTCACGTACAGGCTGATGTCCTTCTCGGGGTCCTCAGACTCGAGGAACAGGAGCTGGGCGATCACCAGGTTGGCGAGGTGATCCTCGATCACGTCGCCGATGAAGATGATCCGCTCCTTGAGCAGACGGGAATAGATGTCGTAGGCGCGCTCCCCCCGGCTGGAGGATTCGATCACCATGGGCACGAGCATGGTCGGCTCCTGTCGCTCTGCGGGGGGGGTGAACTCAGCCGGCGTTAGCCGGCGTGGCTTCCGACTCGAGGGCCGAGCCGGGGTCGGTGGCATCGATGGCGGCATTGGCTTCGGCGACGCTCGGACCGACGCCCGAGGGCGCGTCACCCTCGATGTGCGGAAGCGCGGGGTGCGCGGGGTGGGCCGCGAGCCAGGCATCGACGAGTTGCTCGACGACGCGGCTTCGGCGCAGCGTGCTGCGAATGAAGCTGCGACCGCGGGCCGACTCGAAGTAGGCCACGGTCTTCTTGTCACGGGCGTAGCGCTCGCGTGATCGTTCGACTTCGGCTTCGACATCGGCGTCGCTGATCACGACCGCCTCCGCGTCGGCGATCTTCGAGAGGACCAGGAGCACTCGAACCCGCTTCTCGGCGTTCGGCCGGAAGTCCGTGTGGAGGTCCGTGTCCGTCTTCTCGACGACCTTGAGGTAAGCCTCCTCGGTGATCCCCTGCCGCGCGAGCGAGGCTCGGAATTCGTCGTGCATCACCTCGACTTCCTGGTCGACCAGGATGTTCGGCAACTCGAGGGTGGCGTTCGCGACGCCATACTCGATGATCCTGTCGGAGAAGTCGTGGCGGGCCCTGTCCAGGGCGTTCCGGCCGAGCCGCCCCTCGATCTCGACCCGTAGTGCGGCGAGATCCTCAAAGGCACCCATCGACCGGGCGAACTCGTCGTCCACGATCGGCAGGATCTTCTCGCGCAGCTCGCGCAGGTCGACCGCGAAATGGGCGACCTGCCCGGCCAGCGTGGCTTGGCCGTAGTCGTCCGGAAAGGTGATGTCGAACGAGGTCGATTCGCCGGCCTTGAGGCCCATCAGATTGGCCTCGAAGCCCGGGATGAGCCGCTCCTCACCGAGGATGAGGGGCATCCGCTCGGCCGATCCGCCTTCGAACGGGACCCCGTCCCGGGTGCCGACATAGCCGATCACCGCGTAATCCTTGGCCCGCGCGCCTCGATCTTCGACCGGCGCCAGCGTCGCGTTCTGATCGGCCAGCTCCTCGATAACCTTGGCGATCTTTGACTCGTCGATCGACTCGATTTCCGGCGCGAAGTTGTAATTCCGGTAGTCGCCAAGGACGACGTCTGGCCGGATCTGGACGGTGGCCGTGAAGACGACTTCCTTGCCCTCCTCCGCCTGCTCGATGTCGATGTCGGCATTCGTGAGGGGAGTCAGGTCGTGCTCGATCAGCGCATCCCGGTAGGCGCGCTGAACGAGGTGGTCGAGCGCTTCGTCGAGGATGGCGGGGGCGCCGACAACGCGCTCGACAACGGCCCGCGGAGCCTTGCCCGGCCGAAACCCGGCAATCCGGGTGCGTTTGGCGATGTGGCGAACCGCTTCCGACAGGGCGGACGTGAGCTCGTCTGCCGGCAGGTTGAAACGAACCGTGACCGAGCTCTTCGGGGCTGGGGTGATCGTGCTGTTCATCGTCGGGAAGTATACGGGGCAACGCCGAGCGAGCCGGTGGGCGCCGGCATGCACAACGTCTCATGGATACCCCGCGGGTCACGTGGGACGTGTCGCGACACGGAGAGGCTGGTGGGCGAGGTCGGGGTCGAACCGACACGCCCCTTGCGGGGCACCGGCTCCTAAGGCCGGCGCGTCTGCCATTTCGCCACTCGCCCAGCACGAGGATAACGCCCGCCCGGGGCGCGTCGCTGCCGGCGTTGGATCAGCCCTTCGACGCGTCCCTGCTGGCGGCTCCATCCACCCGCGCGCGCGCCTTCCGCAGGCCTTCGGCGAAGGAGGGGCCGTCGGGATCGAACAGTCGCTCGGCGAATTCACGACCCGCCCGGACCGAGGCCGGGCGGAGCGCGCTGGCCAGCAGGCCCGCGGCAAGGCCGCCAATGTCCCGCTCGCGCCGCTGTGGCCCACGTTCGTCCAGGAAGCGCGCGAACTCACGCTCGAGCGTGCCACGCACCTTGTCGCCGTCCGGACCGAGCTTGCGCAGCACCGCCTCAATCTCGTCGGGCAGCATCGATTTCGGCAGCGCCGCCGGCCCGCCGAATACCGCTCGACGAACCCCGCCCAGGATGCGTTGAGGGCCACCGAGGAGGAGGAACGCCGCGCCCGCGGCCGCGCCCGTTACCTTCAGGGGATCGTTGCGCAGCCGCGTCGGAATGTCGACGGCGGCCCGGCCCGCGGCTTCGAGCCGGACGACCTCGCCCTCCAGCCCGTCGCGAGCGGCTAGGACTTCCGTCCGAGCGGCGTCCGTTCGCGCACCCACTCGATGGTCTCCTTTGTGGTCTCGATGGTCTGACTTGGGTA
>JBKKBB010000015.1:0-4366 GCA_046714395.1 Candidatus Limnocylindrales bacterium
CCGCCCGCGAACCCGCCGTTCAGGCTGCGCTCGACGAGAACGATCGCGCCGGGCGCCGGCACCTCGGTCACGGCCGCACTGACGCCGGCGGCATGCCCGGCGTCGGCAAGCAGTTCGGCCAGGCGCGGTGCCTGATCTGAGGCGATCACGATTCGGGGCTGCGTTCCTGGATCCGCGCCGCGCCAACGCTCCACGGCGACGCCGAGCTGGGCCGCCCGTCCGGCCGGAAGGCTCGGTTCCGTCCACCCGAATGCGTCGCCAGACGAGCGGCCACCACCCGCCAGTGCTGCGTCCGGCGCCTCGGATTCCCAGGTCAGCTCGAGCGTCCGTGCCTCCATGAGGCGGGCCTTCCAGGCGCGACGGCCGAGGAGCGTCTCCGGCCACGCCTTTGGCAGCTCTCCCGATTCAACCAGCTCCGCCCGCCGTTCGTCCGCCTGGCGCCACAGGAATTCAGCGGCGTCGGCGAGGTCGCCGGGCTCATCAAGGACGAGCAGCGTGCCGGCGTCCGCGTGATCCAGGGCCGTGTGGGGAGCCAGGATCGGCGCCCAGATCTCAGCCGCGTCGCCGACGTCGGCAGCCCGCGACGTTGGAGCGGAGGAGCCATCGGACGCCGCCGTCCGACGATCCCCGGACAGCCGCGCGAGGTCGGCGGCAAGCCGCTCGGGCAAGGTCGCGCGACGCGGACCCAGCCGCTCCGCCAGCGTGCTCGCTCCGTCGGCGGGCAGAAGGAATTCCGAGGCGGGCAAGAGAACGATCGTTTCGATCGCCCCAACGGTCCGCTGATCGGTCGGGTCGAAGGCGCGGAGGGAGTCGATCTCGTCGCCGAACAGCTCGATCCGAACCGGCAGCACCGCGGAAGACGGGAAGACATCCACGATCCCCCCGCGCCGGGCGAATTCGCCCTTGCCGGCCACTTCGAGGACCGGGTTGTAGCCGAGGGTCAGGAGGTCGCGCAGCAGCGCCGTCTGGTTGAGCCGCCCGCCGACCTGGAGCTCACGCGGATGCTCGGGCAGGTGTTCGGGACCGATCGTGTGCTGCAGGAGGGCCTGCACACTGGCGACCAGGATCCGTGCGCGGCCACTCCGCCACGCCGACAGCGCCGCGACCCTCGCCGCTGTCTCATCGGCGATGAGTTCACTCCGCTCATAGGCGAGCGCCGTGCGGGGCTCGAGGACTGCCACGCGCTCGGCTTCGCCGACCCAGGTCGCGAGCTCCTCGGCGACCCGGTCGCTGACTTCCGCATCGCGAGCAATCCACACGATCCGCTCCCCGGCCGCCAGGGCGAGTGCCGCGGCGAGGTAGCTCTTGGCACCGTGCGGCACCTGGGTCAGGCCCGCGTGCCGACCCCGGGACGAGGCCGCAGCCTCGCCCGCTGGACCGAGGCGGGCGCACAGATCCAAAAATGCGCCCGAGGTTGCCAGGAGCGCCGGCAACCCGGAGAGATCGATCAGCCGACGACCGGCTCGGTGGCCATCGGCCGCGGCGTCAGGCGTCGTGCCCGAGGCTGCCGACCGTGCCGCGTCGCGCGCCAGGACGTCTCGTGCGACCTGCTCGTCCACCCGGCGCTCCCAGCCGCGCCGCCCGCGGAGGGGCGTCATCGTCACTCGGGAACCTCGGTCCGGACCTTGCGCCAGCCGGTCTTCGTGCGCCGAACCCCGTCGGGGCCCGGCGGTCCGTCCACCTCACCGGGTGGTGCCAGACGATCGGCGTCGGCAGGTCGAAGTTCGAATGCGTTGTAGCGATTGGACGCCTTGGACAATCCCTCGCGAGCCCAGGCTTCCACCGCATCGGCCGCGGCGTCGAGAAGCTCGTCAAGGCGCAGCTTCTCTTCCGCTGCGAACGACGACAGGACATGGTCCACGAACCCCCGCCCCGGCTCGCCGATGCCCACGCGCAGCCGACCGAACGCCTCGGTTCCGAGCTCATTGATGATCGAACGCAACCCGTTGTGCCCACCGGGCCCGCCGCCCTCGCGGAAGCGGAGCTTGCCGAACGGCAGGGAGAAGTCGTCCACCACCACGAGCATCTCGGGGAGCGGCGAACGTTCGCGGGCGAGGATCCTGCGGACTGCCACGCCGGACTCGTTCATGAACGTCATCGGCTTCGCGAGCAGGAGATCGAGGCCCTTGTAGCGGCCCCCGACGGTGGCCGCGGCGTCCTTGTTCCGGGCACGGCCCGACCAACCGGCACGGTCCGCCAGACGGTCCAGGACCATCCAGCCGATGTTGTGACGGGTCTGCGCGTACTGCTGGCCCGGATTCCCCAGGCCGACGACGATCTTCGAGGGCACGACTGGATCGATGGTACTCGGAGCGAGGGTCAGCCCGGCACGTCACCCAGCAGCTGACGCTCGAGCGCACGCATTGAGGACCCCTCGGCGGGGTCCGCATGATCCCAGCCGCAGACGTGGAGCGTCCCGTGGGTGAGCAGCAGGCGCAGCTCGTCGACCGCCGCCCAGCGCACGGCCCCGGTCTGGCCGCCTCGACCCTCGGCAGCCTGCGCGACCGCCCGCTCAACGGAGATGGCGATGTCGCCGAGGTGCGTCCGCGCCCGCGGCGGCAAGACGAAGACGGCATCGAGGCCGGCGCCGCGGACCGTGCCCGGTGACCCTGCATGGGGCGGAAACGCGCCCGCCGGGAGGAGCGGAAACGACACGACGTCGGTGGGGCCGTCGTGCCCCAGGTGGGTCTCGTTCAGCTCAGCGAGTTCGGCATCGTCGGTCAGGACCACGGACAGCGAGGCCTTGGCAGGAGCGCCGGCCGCCAGCAGCGCCGCCGCGACGACCCGAGCGGCTCCGGCGCCGCTGATCTGCCGCGGAATGCCGGGCCGGACGGTCACATCGATCCGCCACCCGTCGATCAGGTGAGCTCGTGTCACCTGCCGCCGGTACCGCCGGCCGGCCGATCGGGCCTCACTGGCTCCGACTGCCCGGACCTGGCCGGCCCTCCGCCGCTCGTCGCAGCCGCTCCACCGCCGGCCGCCGCCCGGCGCGCCTCGCGCTCGACGATCTTGCTCTGCGGGTACGGGACCCGTTGGTGATACATCCCGAGGAGCTGCTGGACGAACGCCTCCTCAACGATCTCGAGATCACGAAAGGTGAGGTCGCACTCATCGAACTGCCCGTCCGCAACTCGGTCGGCGAGGATGCGCGAGACCATGCCGCGGATCGCCGGTTCGTCGCGCGAAGCCAGCGATCGAACGGAAGCCTCAACCCCATCGGCCAGCATGATCAGGGCGGCCTCCCTGGACTGCGGCTTGGGACCCGAGTGCCGGAAGCGCCGGATGTCGACGGCTTCGGCCGCTCGTTTGCCGGCGTCGGTCTCGAGCCCACCGAACGGACCGGAGGCGGCCTCTCGCGCCTTGGCGTGGAAGAAGCTGATCATGGCGGTGCCATGGTGCTGGGGAATGAAGGCAATGAGCGCCTTGGGGAGGCGCGCCTCATAGGCGATGTCGATCCCGTCCGCGACGTGCTGTTTCAGGAGCTGTGACGACTCATCGGGGGAAAGTTGGTCATGGAGGTTCTCGCCAGCGGCCTGGTTCTCGATGAATCCGGTCGGGTTGGCCAGCTTGCCGATGTCGTGGTAGTACGCCGCCACGCGGGTCAGCAGCGGATCCGCTCCGACCGCCTCGGCGGCGCGCTCGGCCAGGTTGCCGACCATCAGTGAGTGGTGGTACGTGCCGGGAGTCTCGATGAGCAGCCGCCGGAGCAGCGGCTGTGACGGATTGGCCAGTTCGAGCAGCTGAAACACCGTCAGGATCCCGAACACGTTGCCCAGCACTGCGAAGCTCCCGACGGCCGCCACGGCGCCACCACCGGCACTCAGGGCCGCGGCACCGACCAGCTGGATCACGCCGGTCAGATCGCGCTCCCCGAGCAGGGAGAACGCGGTCACCACCAGGGCCTGGACGATAAAGGCGACGGCTCCGGCCTGCAGGAACATCTGCAGGCGATCACCCCGACGCACCCCGAGGACGCCGGCGAGGCCACCGAGGAACACGTAGGTAGCGAGCTCGAGCGACGGCCCGTTGACGGCCCCGGCCACGATCGCGACCAGCGCCGCCACCACGATCGCGACCTCCGCATCCAGGAGGACGGCGATCAGGATCGGAATGGCGACGAGCGGGAGGATGAAGGGCAGGGCGGCCCGGCCGGCCGTGAGCTCGAGGGCGAACGTCGCGACGAGAAGCAACAGACTGATCAGGACGAGCACGTTGTTGCGATGCCAGAAGCTCCGCCGAAATCGCCAGATCCAGCCCAGCAGCAGGGTCACGAGCAGCGCGCTCAGAACGAACCAGCCGGCCAGGCCCGCGACATTGGGCGTGGACTTGTCCAGACCGAAGGCCGCCAGCACGGCCGCGTCCGCCT
>JBKKBB010000016.1:0-2822 GCA_046714395.1 Candidatus Limnocylindrales bacterium
GCCGGAAGCGATTCGATCGAGATCGATTCCGCGATTGGCGAGCTCGCCGGCAATGCCGGGAAAGTCCATCGGCGTCGGCTCCGGCGATGATTCCAGGATTGCGCTGCATCCACTCAGAAGCAGCGCCACCGCGAGCACCGTGGCGACGGGGCGGATGACGAAGTGCATCTCGCGAGGCTACCGGAACGGCCGACCGCACGCCTGAGAGCGACCCAAACGTCGTGCTAGCATCCGCCAGTGGCCGCTGAAGCGTCGCCCTGGCCGACCTTCGGACGGGACGTCCCGGACGCGGCCTGGCGGCCCGGTCCCGCGGAACTCACCGGCTCCCGTCTGGCCCGATTCGTGCATGCGACGGGCCTCCCGAATCTGACGGCCCTGCAGGTTCGCGCCGCTGCAGATCCGGCCTGGTTCTGGGGCGCCGCCGCGGACGACCTGGGCCTGCCCTGGCAGCGTCGGCCCCGGGAGATCCTTGACTCGACCGGCGGCCCGGCGTGGACCCGCTGGTGGACGGGCGGTGCGTTCAACCACGCCGCCGCCGCCATCGACCCGCGAGCCGCCGCGGACCCGGACGGCGAAGTCCTGGTCTGGGAGGGCGAGGACGGCGAGGTGCGCCGATTGACCGCCCGGGAGCTTCGTGACGAGGTCGATCGGGCCGCGGCAATGCTCGCCCGCGAAGGCATCAGGCCCGGGGACCGCGTGGGAATCCTCCTGCCGATGCTCCCGGAGACGGTCGTCGCGGTCCTGGCCCTGGGGCTGCTCCGGGCGATCTTCACGCCGATCTTCTCCGGCTATGGTCCGGCCGCGATTGCGTCTCGCCTGCGGGATTGCGAAGCCTCGGTCCTGATCACGGCGGACGGATTCCTGCGTCGCGGCGCGGTCGTGGCACTCAAGACCTCGGCCGACGAAGCGGTCGCCGCCGCCCCGTCTGTCCGACGCGTCCTGGTCATCCGGCGCCTCGGCGATCGAGCGCCTGCAACGGCCTGGAATCCCGACCTCGATCGCTGGTGGGACGTGGCAATCGCCGCAACTTCCGGCCCCGCTGCGCCGCCCGAGCGCACGGACACAGACCCGGAAACGCCGTACATGGTCATCTACACCTCGGGGACGACCGGGCGGCCCAAGGGGGCCGTGCACGTCCACGGCGGTTTCCCGCTGAAGGCGTCGCAAGATCTGGCGCACTGCTTCGACCTCGGACCGGGGGACACGTTGTTCTGGTTCACCGACCTTGGCTGGATGATGGGTCCGTGGGCGATCTCCGGCGCCCTGATCCTGGGCGCCCGGCTGGTGCTCTACGAGGGCACCCCGGACCACCCGGGTCCGGACCGGCTCTGGTCAATCGTGGCGCGCCACAAGGTCACGCATCTCGGCCTCAGCCCCACGGTGATCCGCGCGGTGATGCAGCACGGCCCCGATCCCGTTCGAGCGCACGACCGATCGTCGCTGCGCGTGCTCGGTTCCACGGGCGAGCCATGGAACCCGGAGCCGTGGTGGTGGTTCTTCCGCGAAGTCGGCGAGGGTCGCTGCCCGATCGTCAACTACAGCGGCGGAACCGAGGTGTCCGGCGGGATCGTCGCCGGAAACCTGATCACCCCGGTCCGTCCGACCTCGTTTGGCGGGCCGAACATCGGCGTTGCCGCTGATGTCGTGGATGCTGGCGGGAAGCCCATCCGGGGCGCGGTCGGCGAGCTCGTCATTCGGCAGCCGCTTCCGGGCATGACCCGTGGTTTCTGGAATGATCCGGATCGATACGAGGAGACCTACTGGTCCCGATTTCCGGGGATCTGGCTCCACGGCGACTGGGCGATGATCGATCCGGACGGCTACTGGTACATACAGGGTCGGTCCGATGACACCCTCAAGGTGGCCGGCAAGCGTGTCGGTCCGGCCGAGGTCGAGAGTGCGGCGCTGAATCACCCAGCCGTCGTCGAAGCGGCGGCGGTCGGGATCCCCCACGCGATCAAGGGCGAGTCAATCGCCGTCTTCTGCGTCCTCGCACGCGGTATCGGCGACTCCGCGAGCCTGCGAGCCGAGATCGCCGGTGCGGTGGTCCGCGATCTCGGGAAGGCGCTCAAGCCGGATCAGGTGCTCATCGTGCCCGCCCTCCCGAAGACCCGCTCCGGCAAGGTCATGCGCCGGGTGGTCCGGGCGGCCTTCCTCGGACTTGATCCGGGGGACCTCTCGGCGCTCGACGACGCCACGATCATCGAGGCGATCCGGAGCCTCCACTGAGCGCGTCAAGGTATGGCCGCGACACCTCGGCCGGCCCCGCCCGAGTCCGATCCTGTCCGGCAGTCAATGTTCTGTGACCGTGGGGTCGGAGTCTGGCGTGGCAGTCAACAGAGCGACCGCGTTGGAGGCTTTCGGAGGCCCCGTCTGTCCAGATTCTTGGGCGCTGGACAATCCGACGACCCGGTGACACCAAAATGTTGACCAGGGGTCAACGCCGGTCCGGACACACCCTCCCGAGGCGCGTCCGGGCACGGGTCGGTCAGGGTGATCTGGCCGGACTACACCGGTGCGGCCTCGTACCTGGCGGCGCTCCGGGCAGAGCTTCGGCGGGCGGAAGCGACCCTTGACCTGGAGGTGCGAGGGAGCCGGGCGCTCTCATAGGTCGGCCGGGATCAGCCGCCCCGGGCGCGGCGCTTTGCCTCGCGGAGGCGGGCGAGGGTATCCCTGTCGGTGGCCCCGGGCGCCGGCTCCGGCTCGGGCGGTGCCTCCCGTGGCAGGGCTGGTGGCGGAGGCGCCAGGGTCGTCGACGCCGCGCCCGGCGTCGCGATCGGTGCCGTCGTCGGTGCGGTGACAGTCGCACCCGTCTCGTCCGC
>JBKKBB010000017.1:0-3794 GCA_046714395.1 Candidatus Limnocylindrales bacterium
AGGCCCCCATGGTGGCGCTCGGCGCGTTCGCGTGCACACTCCGGTTGCGCGTGGTGACTCTCCGGTTGCGCGTGATGATCCGCCGCGACGCGTCGAGTGGAACATGGCGCCACCTTCGGGTCCGCGGAAGGACTGGCCCCGGGCGTGCTTGTTGGGCCGCGTGATGCTGGGAGCGTCATTTCGGCGGCAAGATGCCCAGTAAGCCGCACCTCGGCGGGCGAACGGGCACCTCGGGAGCCGCCCGGTGCAGCGCCCGTGCTCAGCCGGGTGCTGGATGCGTCGAGCGGACCGGCCGGATGCGGCAACGGCCAGGCTAAGAGGCTGTGAAGCCCGGACTTTGCTGATGGGGGCATCACGGAACGGGTCTTGGCCACGGCCGTACGTCGTCGCTTGGCCGTACGCCGTCGGCCGGACGCCGTCGCCGTCGAGTGGAACATGGCGCCACCTTCGGGTCCCCTCGACGATCCTCCCGCTGGTGATCGGCTCGCTGGCGGCATACGCCTTCTCGTGGATCAAGTTCCCGCTGCGGGACACGCTGTTCCTGACCGTCATCGCCCTGATGATGATCTCGGCCCAGGTGGCCTTCATTCCGATCCTCCAACTGTTCGCACAGGTCGGGTTCACGAAGAACTTCATGGGGATCTGGCTGACCCATACGGCGTTTGCCCTGCCGTTCGGGATCTTCCTGCTGCGGAACTTCTTCATCACGCTCCCGAAGGACCTGATCGAAGCGGCGCGGATCGATGGCGCGTCACGATTCGGGATCTTTCGGACGATCGTCGTCCCGCTGTCCGTACCGGCGATCGCCGCCTACGGGATCTTCCAGTTCCTGTGGGTCTGGAACGATCTCCTGATGGCCCTCGTCTTCGTCCAGGAGCCCAGGAACTGGCCGTTGACCCGGCAGATCAGCACCCTGCTCAGCCAGTACGGCACCGAGTGGAACCTCCTGGCGGCGGGCGCCTTCCTGTTGATGATCGTGCCGCTGCTCGTGTTCTTCAGCCTGCAGCGCTACTTCGTCCAGGGTCTGCTGGCCGGATCGGTGAAGTAGTCGACCTCATCCGGGCCCTCTACGCGCCCGGGCCCGCCTCGCGTCCGCTGTTGAGCAGGCGGCCGATTCGATCATGATCTACCTGTCGAACATGACGATCGTGTATGTCGATCCGTCCTTCAGCCGGTCGTATGGGTACACGTTCAACGAGATGGTCGGGGGTCCACCTGACATCATGAACAGCGGAGGGGATCGAGACCGCGGCAGAGCTCCGCACGCTCAATGAACTTGGCGTCTGGTACGGGCAGGGGTACCTGCTCGGCAGACCCCGCGACGGTCGCGGTCCCGAACCCTGGGCGGTTCGCGTGACGCTGCCGGGCTGATCGGTCAGCAACCCGCCGTGCCCGCAACCGCGAGAGTATCCTCCGCGCCATGGGCACGATGGACCGTTTGAAGCGCGGCGACTGGGAGGCGATCCTGCACGCCCCGTTTTACGCGTACACCCACGTCGGGAGCGCGGACGGGACACCGATCGAGGCCCAGTTTCGTCGACTCGGCGAGGAGATCGCGGCGGGGCAGGATCTGTTCCACGAGGGGTCGCTCGGCGGGACGATGGCCGCCGCGCTCAACGAGAACCTCGACCCTCTGTGGGCTGGATTCCGGGCGGCCGGCCGATCACCGAAGGATGGACTCGGGCGCGCCCGAAAGGCCCTCCGCAAGGCCGGGGACGCAGAATCGGCCGGGATCCGCGACTGGATCCTGGCGATGGCGGCCCGTGTCGCCGAGGTACGGCGGACCGTTGGGACGGATACCGTCTCGCCGTCCGAGACCGAGGCAATCCGTGACGTAGCCAGGTGGCTCGACCGGCCGGTTCCTGGCTCCGACTAAGGGGGACGCGTCGCGGCCGGAGCTCTCTGGGCGTCGAGCGTCGATAATGGATCGATGCGCCGTCCCCACCAATACTTTGACTCCCTATCGGCGCGCCCGTGATCCAGGTCGAGAATCTGGTCAAGCGCTACCGGAAGGCCGACCGGAATGCCGTGGACGGAATCTCGTTCGAAGTCGGCGGCGGCGAGTTCTTCGCACTGCTCGGGCCGAACGGGGCCGGCAAGACAACGACGATCTCGATCCTGACGACGACCCTCCTGCCGACCGACGGCAGGGCGACGATCGCCGGGCACGACCTCGTCACCGAGGCGAGCGCCGTCCGGCGCCAGGTCGGGATCATCTTCCAGCGCCCGAGCCTTGACCAGAATCTGACCGGCGAGGAGAACGTTCGGCTGCACGCCATCCTGTATGGCATCCATCCGTACGCTCCGGCCTTCCGGTTGATGGAGTCAGCCTACCGGCATCGGGTCGGTGAGCTGGCCGACATGCTGGGCATCGGCCGCGAGGTCTTCGACCCCGTGCGGACCTACTCCGGCGGGATGCGCCGCAAGCTCGAGATCGTGCGCAGCCTCATGCACGACCCAAAGGTCCTCTTCCTGGACGAGCCCACGGCCGGCCTCGATCCGCCCAGTCGCCGAACCCTGTGGGGCTACCTCGATGTCGTCAGACGCGAGCGCGACACGACGATCTTCCTCACCACCCACTATCTCGAGGAGGCGGAGCAGGCGGACCGGATCTGCGTGATCGACGACGGACGCGTCGTTGCCCGCGGAACGCCGGCCGCAATCAAGGCCGAACTCGTCGACGAGTACGTCGTGGTGGATGCCGACGACCGGCCGGCCCTCCTGGCCGACCTCACCCGATTGGCCCTGCCGCACACCGGCGACGGACCCTTCCGGGTTCCGCTCGGCGGGCGGCGCATCCACGAGGCGCTGCGGGCCATCGAAACGCCGCTCAGTGTGGTCCAGACCCACAGCCCCAGCCTCGAGGATGCCTACCTCGAGATCGTGGACAAGCCGCGTGCATGAGGTCTCGGCCGTCCTGGCCATCGCGCACCGTGACTTTGTCAAGCTCATTCGCGATCGAGCCCGGCTGGTCTCGGATTTCGCGTTCCCGCTGATCTTCATCGGTGTCCTCGGCACCAGCCTGCAGGCCGGGTTCGGGACGCCCGGTGGATTCAACCTGCTGACCTTCGTCTTCACCGGGGTCTTCGCGCAGACCATCTGGCAGTCGGCCGCGTTGGGGGTCATTTCGCTGATCGCGGATCGCGAGCAGGACTTCAGCCAGGAGATGTTCGTCTCCCCGATCTCTCGCTACTCGATCATCGTCGGGAAGATCATCGGCGAGTCCCTTGTCGCCCTGCCGCAGGCGCTCGCGATCCTGGTGTTTGGGTGGGTGATCGGCGTCCCGCTCTCCCTGCCGGTGGTCCTCGCGCTCATTCCGCTGGCGTTCGTCGTGGCCGTCTTCGGCGGCGCGTTCGGCGTCCTCGTCCTGTCCAACATGAAGAGTCAGCAATCGGCCAACCAGATCTTCCCGTTCGTGATGCTGCCCCAGTTCTTTCTGGCCGGGGTGTTCAATCCCATCGACAACCTGCCCTGGTTCCTCGACATCCTGTCTCGGATTGCGCCGATGCGCTATGCGATCGATCTCGTCCGGGACGTCTATTACGCGGCACATCCCGAGCCCGTGCAGGTCGCCCTGCTCGACGCCCCAACCAACCTGGCGATCATCGCCGCGATGTTCGGGCTGTTCATGGTCGCCGGCACGACGCTCTTCGTTCGCTCCGAACGCAACCGCTGACCGCGAGCCTTCGTCCCGGGGCCCACGGGGTAGCAAGAAGCGGGGGGGGGGGGGCGGGGGGGGGCCCCCCCCCCCCCCCCAACGACGGGTGGGGTTAAGGGGGCCCGGGGGGGCCCCC
>JBKKBB010000018.1:0-14183 GCA_046714395.1 Candidatus Limnocylindrales bacterium
CGGTTGTCATCCCAGGTGCCCAGCGACGGGTCGAGCTTGTACGGGGCGTACTGGACGAAGCAGCTCATGACGTGCTTGCCGGGCGGCGCCATCGACGGGTCGACCAGCGTTGGGATGATGATGTCGATGTAGGGCTTGCTGCTCCAGTGCCCGTACTTCGCGTCGTCGTAGGCGCGCTCCATGTCGTCGATCGAGGGGCTGATCGAGATCGCGCCGCGCATGTGCTCGCCGGGCCCGGGCATCGCGGTGAAATTCGGCAGGCCGTCGAGGGCCATGTTCACCTTGCCGGACGAGCCCCGGAACTTGAACCGCTTGACCTCGGCCTCGAAGTCGGAATCGAGCGTCCCGGGTTCGATGAGGTCGATGAAGGTTCGCCGGCTGTCCACCGACGAGAGCACGGAGTCCGCGAGGATCTCCTCCCCGGATTCGAGGACTACACCCGTCGCCTTGCCGTCGCGAACGGCGATCCGCGCGACCGGGGCCTCGAGCCGGATCTCCACGCCGAGCGACCGTGCCGCCGAGCCGATCGCATTGGAGATGCCGCCGGTGCCGCCCTTCGGGATGCCCCAGGCGCGGAACGCTCCGTCGATCTCGCCCATGTAGTGATGGAGAAGGACGTAAGCCGTGCCGGGGCTCTTGACGCCCTGGTACGTGCCGATGATCCCGGATGCCGACATCGTGGCCTTGAGCGGATCCGTCTCGAACCACTGGTCGAGGAAGTCAGATGCCGACATCGTCATTAGCTGGACGAACACCGCCTGCTGACGCTGGGTCAGCTTCTGGAACGCCTTGGCCAGGCTGCCGAGCGGGAGGAGCGGACGCGGGTCGAGCGATGCCGGGTCCGGCGGCACGATGCCCAGGATCGGCTTGATGAACCGGGCCATGTCCACCATCAGCTGGCCGTATTCCTCGTAGGCCTCCGCGTCGCTCTTCGACCAGCGGCGCAGTTCGCGAACCGTCCGACCGTGGTCGTTGACGCGCCACAGGTAGTCGCCGGTCGACTTGCCGTCGGTGCCCTTGGGGCCCTCACCCTTGTGGAGCGGTGTGAACGTGCCATCGAGGGGCAGGATGTCGAGGCCATGGGCCGGCAGGTTCAGTTCGCGGATGATCTCCGGTCGAAGCAGCGAGACGACGTAGCTGAAGACCGAGAACCGGAAGCCCGGGAAGATCTCCTCGGTCACGGCCGCCCCGCCGAGCAGGTGCCGCTTCTCGAGGACGAGCGTCTTCATCCCGGCACGGGCAAGGTAGGCCGCCGAGATGAGCCCGTTGTGGCCACCGCCGATGATGACCGCGTCGTATCGCTGCGCCACGCGCCCCTCGTTAGTCGCGGCGGCGTGCCGCGTATCCAGCCTGCAATGACTCGAGGCAGTCTAATCGGCATCCGGGCAGGCGCGCCGGCGTTGCGCCTTGCGGTTCGGGATCGACCGAGTCGGCGAATCGTGTGCTACGGTGTGTGTAAATACATCACACGGAGCATCGATGATGGCCCTCGTCCGAACCAATGTCACCCTGCCCGAGGAGACGCTCGCACTCGTCGATGCCGTCGCGGGCCCGCGGGGACGCAGCCGATATATCGCCGATCTCGTTGCGAAACAGGTTCGCCGGGACAACGCGCGGCTGGTCTGGGAGAAGTACGCCGGAGCGCTGAAGGGCTCCGATGCTTGGGGCAGCACGCCGGAGGAGACGGATCGCCTGCTTCGGGAGGTTCGGAACTCGTGGGATCGCGACCGAATGCTCTGGGCGCCGTACGAGAACGAGGATGGCAGTGCGATATCTGATTGATACGACAGTCTTGATCGACCACGCGAAGGCGAGACCGGGCATCGAAGCTCTCGTGGCGACATTGTTCGCCGAGCCGAACGACCTCCTTGTCTGCGATGTCGTCGTTGCCGAAGCCCTGTCGGGTGGCGACGAGAGGCAGATCATGACGATGCGGTCGCTGATCCGCGCGCTGGAATACGTGTCGACGCACCCGGATTCCGCGATCCGCGCGGGCGACGGCCGGCGACGACTCGGCCGGACGAGCGCTCGCGGACTCGCCGATGCGCTCATCGCCGGCGTCGCGTGGT
Organism: Candidatus Limnocylindrales bacterium; assembly: GCA_046714395.1. Taxonomy (GTDB): domain Bacteria; phylum Chloroflexota; class Limnocylindria; order Limnocylindrales; family CSP1-4; genus UBA5189. The sequence goes on from JBKKBB010000018.1 coordinate 2,070, forward strand.
TCAACGACGCCGTCGTGGTGACCCGTAACCCACACGACTTCGAGATCCTGGGCGTCCGCGTCCTCGGCTACGGCTGAGGGCCAGAGCATCCGACCTGCATAGAGCCGATGCATACTTGGCGGGAGCACAGGAGGGACCCTTCGTGAGCGTCGGCACCGCGTTCCATCCCCGGACCGCACCCCTCAACCGGAAGATGCAGTGGCGGGAGTGGTCCGGCTACTACGCGTCGTCCGTGTACGCCGATGCCCACGACATCGAGTACAACGCCGTCCGTGAGGCGGCCGCCCTCATCGACGTCTCGCCACTCTACAAGTACCGCGTGTCCGGCCCGGATGCGCCGCGGCTCGTGGACCGCGTGATCACGCGCGATGCGACGAAGCTAAAGGTCGGGCAGGTCTACTACACGCCCTGGTGCGACGAGCACGGCAAGGTGATCGACGACGGCACCGTCCATCGGCTGGCCGAGACCGAGTACCGCTGGACCGCCGCCGATCCGCAGTACCGCTGGCTGACCATGAACGCGCGCGGGCTCGACGTCCACATCGGGGACGAGAGCGAGGCCGTCGCCGCAGTGGCACTCCAGGGACCGTTGGCGCGGGACGTCCTGGAGGCTGCCACGGGCGAGTCCTTCGCCGACCTCGGCTACTTCCGCCGGCGCGCCTCGAAGCTGGCGGGCGTGGCCGTCGACATCTCGCGGACGGGCTACACCGGCGATCTGGGGTACGAGGTCTGGATCCCCGCCGAGCGTGCGGTGAAAGCCTGGGACGACCTGATGGACGCAGGCGCGGCATACGGCATTCGGCCGGCCGGGATGCTCGCGCTCGATGTCGTGCGGCTCGAGGCGGGCCTGATCCTCCTCGAGGTCGACTACACGTCCGCTCGGCACGCACGCAACCCGGAGCAGAACTACTCGCCGTACGAGATCGGTCTGGGCCGGCTGGTGGATCACAAGAAGGCCGACTTCGTCGGCAAGCTCGCGCTCGCTCGCGAGGCCGTCGCAACCGGCCCGAAACGCCGGCTCGTCGGCATCACCCTCGACTGGTATGGGATCGAGGGGTTGTATTCGGCGCAGGATCTGCCGCCGGCAATCTCGGCGTCGGTGGATCGCTCGTCCAAACCAGTCTTCGGGCCTCGTGGCGGGGCGCAGGTCGGCAAGGTCACCAGCCTCGGCTGGAGCCCGATCCTGAAACAGGCGATCGGCCTGGCGTCGGTCCCGTCAACGTACGAGGCGCCCGGTTCGAAGCTCCAGGTCGAGTGGACCGTCGAGGGCCGCCGTGGCCGCGTCGAGGCCACGGTAGCGCCACTCCCCTTCCTGGACCTGCCGCGGAAGCGGGCCTGAGCCTCTCGATGTCGCGGAGACGGCGAGACCCGATTGTCGCGCTCGTGGCTGTCGCGTGACGAAATGGCAGGAGTCGAGATGACGGCAGCGCCGTCGGATCCGCGCCGCGCGACGCGAGCGGTTACGATCCAGCGATGACCAGATCGGTGCTCGGCGATGCATTCGGACACCACATGTGGGCGACGCTGCGGTTGATTGATACGTGCCTGCCGCTGAGCCCGGCGCAACTGAGCGTGGCCGTCCCAGGAACCTACGGCTCAATTCTGGACACGATGCGTCACATCGTCGGCGCGGACTCCTCCTACCTCTTCGCACTGACCCGTGGGCGCAGCCCGGTCATCGACGAGGAGGCGATGGACCTCACCGAGCTTCGGGCCGTAATGGAGGACAACGACGCCGCCTGGACGGCCCTCCTGACCGAAGACCTTGATCCGGACGTCGTGATCGTGAGGCACCGCGACGACGGGTCCGAGAGCCACGCACCCATGGGCATCCGACTGGCGCAGGCGCTGCATCACGGAACCGATCATCGAAGCCAGGTCTGCACGGTGCTCACAACGCTCGGGGTGGAGCCACCGGCCATCGACGCGTGGGACTTCGCGGATCAGCACGGCCGGCTCGCTGAGGTTCCGCCCGCATCCTGACGACCTCATGTTGCCGGGCCCATAGTCCACAGCCAACGGAGGATCAACCGTGCGCGTGCGCCGGATCAGCTTTCTCGGGGTCCGAACCGCGAATTTCGATGCGATGACGGCGTTCGTCCGAGATGTCCTGGGTTTGGCGACGTCCCATGCGGAAGCCGATTGGACGATCTTCCCGCTCGAGTCCGGCAAGCGCGACTACTTCGAGATCTACGGTCCCGGCCATGCGGACGAGCGTCTGATGACGGCCGCCTCCGACGGTCCGATTGCGGCGTTCGCGGTGGATGATCTCCTCGAGGCTCGCGCCGAACTCGAGGCGGCGGGGACGGAGATGATCAGCGATGTCATCTGGGCCTCGAAGGTCTTTGGCGACCCAGCGTTCGATGGGTTCGGGTGGTTCTTCTTTCGGGCGCCTGACGGCAATGTCTATCTGTTGCAACAAGACCGAGCAAAGCCGTAACCTCCGGCGGCGGTCAATGGCCGCGGCGCGGTCAGGACCCGGCGAACCGTACCCTCGGTCCGACCTCCGAGCTCTCGATATCGTCGCTCAGGTCAGCCGCCGGCGATGACCCGCAGCATGGCCGCGCCGAGCGCCACGAACTCCGATTCTGAGATCCCGAGGCCGGTGATGCGCCAGGACGGGTTCGCGCCACGGTCCGCGTCGAGGACAAGACCGTTGGCGAGGCGGCCGAGCTCCCCCGTTCGATCACCGAAGGCTGCAGGGCCGATCAACGTGTCACGCGGAGCACACACGTCAACATCTGCACCGCTCGATTCGCAGACATTGCCCTGGACCATGGCGATACGCGCCTCGCCCGGACCGCGGTAGGTGGCCTCGAGGCGCCCGCCGTCGGCGAGTCGATAGCTGCCGTTCTCCAGGAACCAGCCGGCGGGCGTCACCGCGCAGTACACCGACCAGGTCATGGCAATGGCCGCCTGGGCAAAGAACGCGCGGTTGGCATCGCTACCGCTGCAGGTGGGCGGGCCGCTGGACGGCTCCGGCGTCGCCTCACCGGTCGACGGCGACGCGTCGGGCGTCGCACTCGGCGGGGGCTCGGATGAAGCCGCCTCCGTCGCTGCAGGGGTCACGCCCGGCGCCGCGGATCCGTTGGGCCCGGACGACCCGGTCGCCGTCGAGGCAGGAGCGAGGGTCTGGGTGCTGATCGGCGGCGTCGCGGCATCGCCGCAACCGACAACCACGAGGGCGACCACGAGAAGTGCCATCAGGGGGAGCGGTCGGGGCACGCGGCGAACCGTATGCGCTCGGATCACGCCCGGAGCGTAGCACGCGCCGGAGCTGCCCTTCGCGCGCTGAATCGCCGTTCCTGCCGACCGCTCGACGCGGACTTCAGACTCCGAGACGAACGAACGACGGATCCACCCCGAAGACGTCCCGGATCCGGTCCGGCGCCAGGACGTCGGCCGGCGGTCCGTCCGCGACGACCCGGCCTCGATCGAGCAGGATGAGGCGCGGGAAGAAGTGGGCCGCCAGACCGAGGTCATGGAGCACCGCGAGCACGGTTGAACCGTCCCGCTTGTTCAGGTCGCCCAGCAACTCCATCACCTCGACCTGATGGCGCAAGTCCAGATGCACCGTTGGTTCGTCGAGGACCAGGATCGGAGCGGCCTGCGCCACGGCCATGGCCAGCAGGACGAGCTGCCGCTCTCCCTGCGACAGCTCGCGGGCGTCACGGCCGAGCAAGTGGCCGACACCAACCCGGTCGATTGCTGCGGCCACGGCGGCGCGATCGCCGGGCCGCATGCCACGAATCGGATGCTCGTGCGGCAGGCGCCCGAGGGCGACGACCTCTTCGACCGTGGTCGCAAACGGCAGCACCGGCAGCTGCGGGACCACGGCAATCCGGCGCGCGATCGCAAGGCGCTCCAGGCGGTCCACCCGCTGCCCGTCCAGCTCGACGGATCCGGTCACTGGCTTGAGCAGCCCGGCGACGACCCGCAGGAGCGTGGACTTGCCGGCCCCGTTTGGCCCGATCACGGCAACCCGCTCCCCCGCCTCGATATGCAGCGACACGTCGCGCAGGGCGACCCGCTCCCGGTAGACCGCCGTGACCCCGTCGACGCGGATCACAGCTCGTAGCCGGACTGCGCGCGGCGAAGCAGCATGAGGAAGAACGGCGCGCCGACGACCGCGGTCACGACACCCACGGGGATCTCGCCGAGGAGCCGAGCGAGGACGTCCGCACCGACCATCAGGCTCGCCCCGAGCAGTGCCGCCAGCGGCAGCACGAGCCGGGCATTCGGACCGACGAGCAGCCGGACGACATGGGGGGCCACCAGGCCGACGAACCCGATGAGTCCGGAGATCGCGACCGACGCGGCCGTCGCGAGCGAGGCGACGGTCAGGAGCACGGCACGTTCGCGCCGCACGTCGACCCCGAGATGGGCGGCCGCCTCCTCGCCGAGCAGCATGCCGTTCAGCGCTCGAGCCCGGAGCATGATCACCAGGCTGGCCCCGATGATCAGCGGCGCCGCGACCGCGATGCGACCCCAGGACGACGCCTCGAAACCTCCGAGGAGGTAGGCGAAAATCTGGCGCAGACCGGTCCCGGACAGGTACATCGCCATGGCCAGACCGGCCGCGAGCAGCGAACTGACCGCGTACCCGGTGAGCAACAGGCTGGTCATCGGTGCCCTCGACCCGATCCGCGACAGGCGGTAAACCACGAACACGGCGCCGAGCGCACCCACGAAGGCCAGCGCGTGCAGCAGTCCGAACTGGAGGATGAGGGCTCGGACGGGGATGATGACGGCTACAGCCGCCCCGAGTGCCGCACCGGACGCGGTGCCCAGCACATACGGATCGGCCAGCGGGTTCCGGAGCAGGCCCTGGAACGCCGCTCCGGCCACCGCCAGCCCGCCACCCACGATCATTGCCGTCAGCACGCGCGGAAGACGGAGGTCCATCACGATCGTCTCGGCGGCCACCGACCAGGTCGGCGCCACGTTGAGACCGAGCACACGCCTGGCCAGGATGGCCAGTGTGTCCAGCGGCGCGATGGCGACTGACCCGGCGCCGATCCCCGCCACGACGACCGCCGCGAGCAGGGCGATGCCGACCGCGGCGACGACCAATGGCCGGCGGGCGAGCACGGCCCGGAGCCTGGGCCTGGGGCGTCCTGCCACAACCCCCACCCGGGCCAGCACGGTCAGAGCTGGACCTCCGGATGGAGCACGGCAATGAGGGCTCGAATGCCGTCCACCAGGCGCGGACCAGGGCGGGTGATCAGGGTGTCCTCCACCGGGAAGATCTTTCCGTCAACGACGGCCCGGATGCCGGACCAGTTCGGGCGGGCCGTCACGTCGGCTGCGGTCGTGTAACCGCCATCGCCCAGCAGGATCACGGCGGGGTCGGCCAGGATGAGCTGCTCGAGCGAAATCTGGTAGCTCGAATTGGTTGTGATCGGATCGGCCCCGGCAAGGACGAGGAGCTCCTCGTACAGGGAACCGGCCGGGACGGTATAGATGTCGGACGTCGCATCGATCTCGTAAAAGGTTCGCGGCCGCTCGAGGTTTGCGGTCAGCCCAGCCAGGCGATCGATTTCGGCCCGCATGCCGGCGACGAGTGTCGCGGCGCGGCTGGACGCGCCCGTTGCCGCGCCGACGGTTTCAATGCCGGCCAGGGCCTCGTCGATCGATTCCGCGTAAAGCACGACGACGGGAATGCCGATGCCGCGCAGTTGGGCAACCGCCGCGGGCGGCGTGAACCCGAGTCCGCCGGCGATCACGAGATCTGCCTGCAGGGCGACGATCTGCTCGATATCGACCCCCTGGTAGGTCGCCACGATGGGCAGGCCATCCGCCTCGGGCGGATACGGGGTGATGTCCTCGACTTTTGCGACCACGCGGCCACCGGCGCCGATGGCGAAGAGCGTCTCGGTCGCAGCCGGGGTCAGGGCGACGATTCGCCGGGGCTCCGCGGTGATGGTGACCGCCGTACCCTCGTCGTCGGTGATGGTCAGCGGGAAGACCGGTGCGGGCGTGGCGGTCGGCGCCGCGGTCAGGGCGGCCGTCGGCGCGGGGGCGATGGTCGGGATCGGCGTAGCCGCAGCGCCCGCGCAGGCGGCCAGAACGAACGCCAGCGCGAGCGGCCCGAACCTGGCGAACGGTTGCCCGAACCTGGCGAACGGGTGGAGGCGCCGCTGTCGGGACGCCGCGCGCGGCATGCGGGCGTACGCCAGGGGGCGGACCGGTGCGTCCGCCGAGTCGTTGGAAACGGGATGCGGCCAGCTGGTCGGCATCTTGCGTGGAGCCTGCCTTTCTCTCGAAGGTCGTGCATCCACCGTGCGTCGGCGACCGGACTTACGTCGCCGAGGCGACGATCACCGTAGCGGGACTGTGCCGGAGTCTCACCGGCTTCGCGACTGAACGGGGGACCGCTGGGAGCGGTCACAGGGAACTCTAGCACCGCCGGCCCCGATTCGACCGCGAGGTGGGTACTCGTCCCCGATCACCCATCGTTCCCGATCGGCCCCAGTGAGCCCCGGGTGAGCCACCGTTAAGGATCGCCTTCGACACTGGCGGCCTCCGCCCTCCTCCCGCCACCCGCCGGAGGAGGTATCGCTCATGAGATCGGGGTTTCGCCGGGCCGTGATCCTCGGACCGCCGCTCATCATCGTGCTCACCGCCGGGTCGTCATTGAGCACCGTACCGCTGGCCATCGCCGGCAGCCCGCCCGTCCCAGATCCGCTCGCGGCATGCGTCGTCTCGGGCTCGAGGGTTGCCGCCCCGACAGCCCAAGGGACCGGCTCATGGTGGACGCAGGACCCGAATCTTGACGGCTCCGGAGTGCTAACGGGATGGACGCTCACCATCGGGTCGCCGCGGGCAGGGACGGTGGCCACCACACTTCCCCCGGAGAGCATCGTGACCGGGCCAGACCAGGGTCACATCGTGGCCACGACCAACGACGGCACGAGTTCGAGCGTGTGGATCATCGATTCGAGCCTGCGCTGCGCCCAGAAATTGCCGGTTGACGGCTCGGTTGCCCGCCGGGCAATCCTGAACGCGGGTGGGAGCGACGTCATTGCGCACTTGCTGGACGGCGCGACCCGAAGCGATCTCGGGATCTGGTCCCTTCCGCTGGATGGTTCGACGCCTGCGCTACTCCTCGCCCCGGTGACGAGCGAGGCACTTCGAGCGGGCGGAATCGAGCGCGTCTGGGCCACGGACCTTCGGCTGTCTGCGGATGGACGCCGACTGGCCGTCCAGTCCTGCGATCCACACTCTTGCGTGACGCGCGTCCTGGACCTGGTTGGCGGCGCGACGACATCCATTGACCAGGCGCACGGACCACTGGTCGGCTTCGCCGGCGACCGCCTGATCACCCGGGATGGTTGCGCGGGACTTCCCTGCGACATCCTCGCCTGGGACCTCGCAACACAACGTTCCTCGGCCATCGAGCATTCGGCCGTGGGCGCGGCCGTCTCACGAAACGGGCGGGTCGTCGTCGCCGTACGAACGGCCGATGGCAGCGTGACGGCAATCGCCATCGATCCCGAAACGGGCGAGCGCCGGTCGCTCGGCGCGTTCGAACCAGACACCGTGCTCCAGGACGGCTCGGGGACGTCGGGTATCGAGGCAATCCCCAGCGAAGTGGGAATCAAACGCGCCGGCAACCCGCCGGCGACCTTCGACATCGACTCGCCGGCCGGGATCGAACGGGAGGCCAGGCCATGATCGGCATTTCGGGAGCGCGCTTCGGGCGTTCGCTCATCATCGGCGCGGCGGCCGTGGTCGCGGCGGCCGGCACCACATTTGGGCATGCACCCGATCCGCTCATGGGGGGCGCGCTGTGGGCACAGGACCAGGCTGTGTCCTACCAATGGCGTTCCGGTCAGGCACCGCCATCCTGGATGGCCGGCGCGATCGACAGGGCCGCTTCGGATGCGAGCCTCACCCGTGCCGCTCGCGCCGCGACGTTCACTCGGGTCGGGACCGGATCGGCGAGCCTCATCGCGTATGGGGAACCCACCAGTTGCTCATCGGCGGGGATTGCCTGCTTCGATCGCTCCGGGACGCCCTCCAGCTTCAAGATGTGGTTCCGTGCCCACGGCTTTGCGTTCGACTGGGGAACGCTCCGCTGGTGTGAGGGACTCAGCGTCATCGCCAACGGGTGCTTCGACGCGGAGACGGTCGCCCTCGATGAGTTCGGGCACGTCGAGGTACTCGGTCATCACGCCAATCTCGCCGACGGCTCCGACTACCTCGACGCCGTCGTCCAGACGGTCAGCCGGACCCGACCCAACACGGGCTGGCTGGTCCACAAATTCGGGCGATGTGACGTGGCGCGGCTCCAGCTCGAGTACGACCGGCGCACGCCGCGCGATCTGTTCTCGTCCTGTCTGGCCATCCCGACGACCGTGGCCATCAGCGCGTACCCCACCAGCCTCAGGACGGGCGAGTCGGTCCGCTTCACGGCGAGCCTCCGCACGACCACGGCGTCGACCAACCGGGCGCTGGCCAACGACCCTGTCAGCGGCCGAACGGTCCTGCTCCAGCGACGAGCCGTGGGCACGAGCGCCTGGACCAGCCTCGGGGCGATGGTCCAGAGCGGATCCCTGGAGGGGTCCTACGTGCTCACGGTCTCTCCGACGGCCACCTACGAATGGAGCGCCCAGTTCGTCCCGGCGGCCGGAGACGGTGCCGTGACATCGAGATCGAGCGTGGTCAAGGTCACCGTGACCGGATGTTCCGGCAGCGGTTGCTCAAGCGGACAGGTCCTGACGCCGGGTGACCGGTGAAGTCTCGGCGTGGCCGGCCGAATCCAGCCCTCGTGACCTCATGGGGACTCGGCTTGCTGGCGATCGGCTGGCTCACGGGATGCGGAGGCGGAGGATCGTCGATCGTGCCGACGGGTCCGCCGCCGGCGACGGCGACGACACTGCCGAGTCCTCTCCCGACCGACGACCCGGTTCCGACCGAAGTGCCCGGGCCGGCGTCGCTCCCGGTGGCCGAGATCCGCACGGCGACTGGATCGGTCGTCGGCAAACTCGGGAGCTACACGCTCGACGGTCGCGGCAGTGACGCGCCGTGGCAGCCGTTCGCCACCGTCCCGTCGGTCACGCTCGATGCCGGCGAGAACCTTGCCGCTCGATTCGCCGACGGCGCGGCGATTGGAGATTGGTCGGCGGTCATCGCCGGTGCCGATGACACGACCGGATCGGACCAGCGGGGTGTTGCCGGCACCGGCATCGCCGGGGCCGGGCCCGGTCAGACGGTCGGCATCGGGCCGTTCCCGATCGGCCAGTGGGTCCTTCAGGTCCGACTGTTCCGCGCCGATGGTCGCGGCGAGGGACTCACCTATTGGGCGGTCAGCGTGCGCTGAGCGACGCCCCCAGCATCACGCCGATGAACACCGCTGAACACCGAACGACCCGCCCAGACTCGGGCGGGTCGTTTCTCATGAGCTGTGGAGGCGGCGCGGAGCCGGCATTCCCAGGTCAGGTGATCGGCACCGCGGTAGACCCGAAGATCGAGACCTGCGCCGCCTCGGGCAGCATCACGCCAAAGACCTTCTGGAGGGTGAGCAGGTGCACGCAGGCACCCCAACTCTCGAAGTAGTGACAGGTGCAATGCCACTGGCCGGCGTCGAGACTGACCTGGTGTGTGTCGTTGTCGCCACGGAAGGTGAGCGCAAGACGATCGATGGAGATTCGATCGAGCTCTCGGGCGTAACGATTGGCCTTCTCGACCTTGCCGATCAGGGAGCTGTGCATCTGGCCAGACCCTCCGGCCCCCGAGGGGGCTGCTGGCGAACCGCCGTCCGGTCATTGCACCGTCGACCAGGCGTGGCGGTCGCCGCCAAAGACTACACCCGCGACCGGGCTTCGGCGCTGGGAATTTCGTCAGGGCGCGGACGTTCCCTCGCGTCCGAAGTCATCGGCAAGGCGGATCACGTCCTCCAGCTCCGGGGTTGACACCTCGATCAGCTGGCACCGCTCGATCGCCGCGAAGCGATGCCGTCGGCCGGTCCCGATGTGCGCGTCGTCGCCCGGGCCGAGCTCATGATCCTCATCCGCCCCCAGATCGTTCTCGAGCGTCAGGAGCAGCCGGCCGGCAAGCACCCGGATCCACTCGTCCTTGATCTCGTGGCGCTGATACGACAGTCGGCGTCCGGTCTCGATGACCAGGATCTTGCCGGCGTACCGGTCCGTCTGGGCCCAGATCAACTCGTGCCCCCACGGTTTCTCGACCCGACGCGCCGCCGTGTCCTGCCCGCTCCGTACCGGCCCCATCGTCAGCTGCCGCGGACCAGCTGCTGGCCGGACACGAGCATCGCCTCGCGGAGATCCGCCGAGGTCGCCTCCGTGTAGATGCGCAGCAGCGGCTCGGTGCCGGACGCCCTGATGAGCAGCCAGCTGCCGTCCGCGACGAAGAACTTCACCCCGTCATTCGTCGAGAGCGCCTGGGTGTTCGTGACCGACTGTCCGGCCAGCTCGGTCGGAGGCTCGTCCCGCAGGCCGACGAGGACGTGGTGCTTGACGCCCTCGTACTCGGCGCGCTCGAAGTGCACGTCGATCCGCCGGTAGAAGGACGGGCCGGCGATGTCGTGGAAGTGCTCGAGCATCGTGGAGACCGGCCAGTGCCCACGCGCTCGCTCGCGCAGAAACAGGTCCAGCAGGAGGAGGTCTGCGTAGATCCCGTCGCGCTCGGGAAGGTGCATCCCAAACCCGAAGCCGCCGCTTTCCTCCGCGCCCATCATCGCGCCCGTCTCGATCATCTTGGGGCCGATGTATTTGAACCCGACAGACGTTTCGTACACCTCGATTCCGAAGTGCTTCCCAAGTCGCGCGGCCATCGAGGTGTTATTGACGGAGACGGCGACCGGAGCGCGCAGCCCACGATGCTCAGCGAGGTAGTACATCAGCAGGCCGGTCACCTCGAGCTGATGGATGAAGGTGCCGCGCTCGTCGGCCGCGCCGGCCCGGTCGGCATCGCCGTCCAGCAGCAGGCCCATGTCGTACCCGCCGCCGGCGAGCAGACCGAGCGCCTCGTCAACGTGCGGTCGGATCGGCTCCGGGTTCACGCCGCCGAAATAGGGGTTTCGTTCCTGATGGATCTCGGTCACCCGGATCCGGCCTCCACCAAGCAGCCTGCTGATCCAGCCGGCGCCCGCGCCCCACATCGGCTCCACGAGCACGTTCGCCTCGGCGGCCTTCAGAGCATCCACGTCCACCGTCCGGCGGACGTAGCGCTCGTAGCCGTCGAACGGGTCGAATCGCTCGAACATGCCGGCGGCCTCGGCGTCGGCGATCGGCCGGCGCGGCAGTTCGATCCCGCCGTTGGCCGCAATCCCCGACTCGATCACCTTGAGCATGTCCGGCCCGGCCGCCGATCCGGTCGGGGACTTCACCTTGAACCCGTTGTCGGTCCAGGGGTTGTGGCTCGCCGTGATCACGATCCCGGCGGACGCGCCGCGCTCAACCACTTCGTAGGAACTCATCTGGGTCGGCACGGCCGTCGAGGAATACGCGACCGGGATGTCGTTGGCGAGGAGGACCTCCGCGGCGGCAAGCGCGAAGTGCTCGGATCCGAACCGGCGGTCGTAGGCAATCACCACGCCTCTCGCCTGCTCGCCCCGCCCGACGACGTAGCGGGCCACGCCGTCGGCGCAGCGGCGTACCGCGTCGAACGTGAAGTCGTCGGCGATCCGCGCCCGCCAGCCGTCCGTGCCGAAGATGATCCGGTTCGGCGCGGATGCGTCGGTCACAGTTGGTCCTCCCAGCGGGTCACTCGACCGACGAGCGCCTCGACCACCGCGCGCTCGCGAGCGGCGCCGAGAAGCAGGCCGACGGGCGTCGGCGCGAGGATACCGCGGGGGCCTCCGTCGAGGTTGAGACGGCCGTCCCGCCGTTCGACGACGAGATCGTCCGGTCCGGCCTCGGCCGGTTAGTTCGGCTGCACGACCCGCCCGGCAACGTTTGCGCCAAGGGCCGCGAGGAGCGCTGACCACGAGCCGAGGTCGCTCCAACCGACGTCCATCGCGACCATGACGACTCGTTTGTCGCTGGCGGCGCTTTCCATGACGGCGCGGTCGATCGAGATCGAGCGAACCTGGTCATAGGCGCTGGCCAGAGCCGCCTCGTTGGCCGCAACCGGGTCCAGCAGCGTCAC
>JBKKBB010000019.1:0-14511 GCA_046714395.1 Candidatus Limnocylindrales bacterium
CGGCGGTTCGCGACCCGCCGGTCGATGGCCCGCCGATCGGCATGGAGTGGCACGCCGCAGCGCGGGCAGCGCCGTTCGTCGGCAAAGAGCTGCTCAAGCGGCGCGGTCGCGTAAACCTGGCGCCCGCACGTCCGACAGACGATTCGCGGCATTGACGCTCCCCTCGGTGGCCTTGACGACCCGATCGTAGCGCGTCAGCGCCGCTTGCCCGTCTCGCGGAGCCATTGGCTCCTCCGGTGGCCTCCTGGAGGCTCAGGCCAGTGGGACCGTTCGAATAACTTCGTAGCGCGCCGCGCCGCGCCCAAGGTGGCTGCGGTACAGGACCACCCGGTCGGCCGTGAAGGCAAGATCCAGCTCGGCTGCCGCGACCATCAGCCGGCTGCCGGCCTCGGCACCGGAGTGGACCCCGTCGGTCCTGGCAATCGTGAGATGCGGTCGAAACGGCCGGTCATCGAGGTCCCAGCCCATGGTGCCGAGTTCGCTGGTCAGGACGGCCGACAAACGTCCCAGCTCGGTTGCCCCTGATCGAATGCCCAGCCACAAAGAACGGGGTCGACTTGGCTCCGGAAACGACCCGGCCCCACCGATGCGAACCTCGAAGGGTTCCGCGACGGCGGCGGCCGTGCGTTCGACAGCCGCACCGACCATGTCGACATGCGCGGCAGGCGTCGGCCCGAGGAATCGAAGGGTGATGTGCAGCCCTTCCATCTGGACCCAACGTACCCTCTGCGTCTGCGGGCCGAGCGCAAGATCGATGTGGGCCAAGAGCTCGCCGATCTGCACTGCGATCGCCGGCGGGATCGGGACGGCAACGAACAGGCGCGGCATGTCGCGGGCACCCATCGCCGGACGCTCGTGACGACCCTGGGTCATCAATCGTCCGTCCGCCCCTTGCGCGTCACCCGCCGCGGCCCGGCTGTTCGTGCCGCCAGACGTCCCGATCGAGGCGCAGGATCTCGAGGGCCCGTTCCCGATCGCGCCAGCCGAGCACCTCGACGGTCTTGTCCTCGAGGAGCTTGTACGTCTCGAAGAAGTGCTCGATCTCCACCAGCCGATGTGGTCGAATCTGATCGAGGCGTTCTATGTGGGCCTGATGCGCATCACCCTCGGCGACGCACAGGACCTTGTAATCGGCACCCTTCTCGTCGCGCATTTCGAGCACGCCGACCGGGCGAGCCCAGACGTGGCAGCCCGTGAAGGTCGGCTCGTCGATGATCAGCAGGGCATCGGTATGGTCACCGTCATCGGCCCGGGTGCCCTCGATGAATCCATAGTCGAAGTTGTAGTACACGGCCGAGGACAGAACCCGATCAAGACGAAAGACGCCGGCTACTTCGTCGAATTCGTACTTGTTCCGGCTGCCGCGCGGAATCTCGACGACGACCTCGATGATCCCCGGAAACGCTTCGTCGCGGTGCATGTGCCGGACGATACCCCGCGCCGCGTGGACGCGCCGAATGAGCGAAGCGCGCGGCGGACACGGGGCCCTTCGAACGGCCGGCCGGCGCGGGGCGCGTCGCCCCAAGGCCCACCGGCTAGTCGTTGTAGAGGCGCTCCTCGATGAGCTTCTCCTGAACCGTGCGCCCGTTCGGGTCAAAGCACGAGTATTCGAAGTGCTTCTCGAACTCGAGGTCCACGTTGTCCTGGCCCCCGCGGTTCTTTTCCACCGAGACGATGACCCAATCCCGGAAGCGCTGGGCCTGGTACGGGTTGAACTCGATGTTGACCTTGGCGACGATGTGATACTTCTCGTTGAGGATCAGGATGATGTCGGCCTCGTAGTTGATGGCCGACGAGCCGCGCAGGTGGAAGTTCCGGAGGCGGGAGGCCTTGAGGCCCTCCTTGTCGGCCGCCACGATGGCGATCATCGGGACCTCCTCGGACAGGGCGATGTCCTTCAGTCCGCTGACCACGAAGGTGACCTTCTCAGCTTCCGAGGTCGGCTCGGGGATCTGGGGTACTTTCTGGAGGTAGTCCACGATGACGAGGAGGCGCTTCTCGCCGGCGAGCTCCCGAAAGGCCTGGACGAGCGTCCGAATGTTTCCGATCGTGCTGGCCGTCGCCGAGCCACGCAGCAGGAACAGGTTCTGTCCGTAGCGGGCGATCCGGTCAAGGGACGGACGGAGGCGCGGATTGTTGGCCAGATTCGGCGCTTCGGCGCCTTCTGCGGCCCAAGTTCCGACGATCTCCTTGCGAACGTCCTGGATCTTGATCGCCCCGGCCTTCTGGGGCATGTGAGCAAGCGCCGATTCGAGCGCAATCAGCCGGTTCAGGAGGTACGCCTCGTCGTGCTCGAAGCACAGGTAGAGCACGCTCGCCTGACCCGAGGCCGCCACGTTTCGGGCGATCTGTAGTGCCATGGTCGTCTTGCCGGTGCCCTGCGCACCGCCGATGAGCAAGAGCTCCCCCGGCCGAAGGCCGCCGCCGATGGTCTTGTCCAGCGGGGTCAGCCCGAGCGGAACGGGCAGATACTCGCCGAGCTTGCCGCTGACCACCTTGTCGTTGAGGTCGACGAGCACGTCGAGCGCCGACTTGGGCGCCATGCTCCCCGTATCGCTATCCATCCGCCAGGTGTTGGCGGCCTGATCCTCTGCCGTGCTCGGCTCAGTTGTCACGTCGGCCTGACCCTCCCCGCGCTGCTCGACAGGCCGCATCGTAGCACCGGATCAAGCCGTGCCGTCCGGCCCATCGGGCTGCTTCACACCCGCCATTCGTACCGGCGTCAAGCGCGTCCGGCCGGGAGCCCATCGCGTCCAAGCGCGTCCCAGAGGACACAGATCGTGCGAATCCCTGTCTCGTAGTTGGCGAGGACCATCGCTTCGTTCGGTGCATGCGCGTGATCGTCGGGGTTGGAGAACCCCAACAGGATCACGGGCAGGCCGAGCTGGCGCTCGAACATCCCGGCGACCGGGATCGATCCACCCGATCCAATCAACAGCGGGGCCCGACCGAACGTGGATTCCAGGGCTCGCGCAGCGGCCTGGGCGACGGGATGGTCGTGCGGTGTCCGGGACGGCCTGCTGGCTCCCAGGAGCTGGACCTCCACCGAGACGCCGGGCGGGCAGGTTGCGCTGACGTAGGCAGCGAATTTCGGGAACAGGACCAGCGGATCCTGGTTCGCGACCAGTCGCATGCTCACCTTTGCATGAGCGTGCGCCGGGATGATGGTCTTGGAGCCCTCGCCCTGAAAACCGCTCCACAGCCCATTGACGTCCAGTGTCGGCCGAGACCACTTGCGCTCGAGAACGGAATACCCGGCCTCGCCCTGGAGCGGGCCGCACTGGGTCAGTGCCCGAAAGGCGTCGTCATTGAACGGCAACGCGCCGAGGCGCGCCTGTGCGTCCGCGTCGAGCGCAACGACGTCGTCGTAGAAACCGGGAACCAGCACCCGGCCATCCCTGTGCTTGAGCGCGGCGATGATCTGGGCCAGCGCGTTCGCTGGATTCTCGACTGCACCGCCGTAACTGCCCGAGTGGAGATCTGTCGGCGTGCCGGTGACGTCGATCTGCGTGTACAGCGTCCCGCGCAGGCTCTCGGTGATCGCCGGAATGTTGCCCTCAAAGAAGCCGGTGTCGGAGATGACCACGGCATCTGCGCGCAGGCGAGCCCGATTCGCGTCGAGCCACGCGGGCAGGCTCGCGGACGTGCTCTCTTCCTCGCCCTCGAACACGATCCGGAGGTTGAGGGGCAGGCGGCCGCGGGTCGCGAACAGCGCTTCCGCCGCGCGCAGGTGCATATGGAGCTGGCCCTTGTCGTCGGCGGCGCCCCGCCCAACGACGCGCCCATCCTTGAGGAACGGCTCGAAGGGCGCCGTCTCCCACAGGTCGAGCGGATCGACCGGCTGGACGTCGTAGTGGCAGTAGACGATGACCGTCGGGGCGCCTTCAGCATGTAGCCAGTCCGCGTAGACCACCGGGTGCCAAGGGGTCTCACTGACCTCGGCGTGCTCGAACCCGATCCGGGTGAGTTCCGCGACGATCCATTCGGCGGCCCGCCGAATGTCGCCGGCGTGCTCCTGCAGCGCCGAGATGCTGGGAATGCGCAGGAACTCGAAATACGACGCCAGGCGAGCCTCGGCCGTTTCGTCGAGGTGGTCGCCGAGGACTGGATCCAGGGTTGTCATCGCAGCCTCCACATGGTTCGGCCGGCGCTCAGCGGAGTCGCCGGCCGGGGTACGAGCCCGTGATGGATCAGGCTGGGTTGGGCGCCGGTGCCCCAGCCGGCGGGGCGTCGGTGGCCGGTGCTCGGTCCTTGGGCTGGTCGGTACCACCCTTGCCGCGCTTGCGTGGCGGGATGCCGTGGAGGTTGTCCTTGGGCGGCAGGTCGGAGAAGAGCGTCTCGAAGCCCGCGGCGTCGACGGTCTCCTCGGCGATCAGCTTCTGGGCGAGCGCCTCGAGCCGGGCCCGGTGGGTCACCAGCACGTCGGTGGCTCGCTCGTAGGCCTTGTCGACGAGCGCCCGGACCTCCTCGTCAATCTGGCGCGCGATCTCGTCCGAGTAGTTGCGTTGCTCGCCGATCTGGCGACCGAGGAACACGAGCTCGTCCCGCTGGCCGAACGACAACGGCCCGAGCCGATCGCTCATGCCGAATTCCGTGACCATCCGGCGAGCCAGGCTGGTCGCCTTCTCGATGTCGTTGCTGGAGCCGGTGGTGGTGTCCCCGAACACCAGTCGCTCGGAAACGTTGCCGCCGAGCAGGCCGGCGAGCTTGTCCTCGAACTCGGACTTGGATTGCAGGTAGCGGTCCTCTGCCGGCAGAGCCATCGTGTAGCCGAGGGCCATGCCACGGCTGACGATTGTCACCTTGCTGACCGGGTCGCACTTCGGCAGGACACGCTGGACGACCGCATGACCACCCTCGTGGTACGCGATGATCAGCTTCTCGGCGTCCGAGATGATCCGGGACTTGCGTTCCGGGCCGGCCACGATCCGCTCGAGCGCTTCCTCGAAGTCAGGCATCGTGATGACCTTCTTGTTCCGGCGCGCGGCGAGGATGGCTCCCTCATTGATCAGGTTCGCGAGGTCCGCACCGGAGAAGCCGGGCGAAAGGCGCGCGAGCCCCTCCATCGAGACGGCCTTGTCGAGAGGCTTGCCCTTGATGTGGACCTTGAGGATCGCCACGCGTCCCTTCATGTCCGGCCGATCCAGGATGACCTGGCGGTCGAAACGACCAGGGCGCAGCAGGGCCGGATCGAGGACATCGGGACGGTTGGTCGCGGCAACGACGATCACACCGGTGTTGGTGTCGAAGCCGTCCATCTCGACAAGGATCTGGTTGAGGGTCTGCTCACGCTCGTCGTGGCTGCCCCCCAGACCGGCTCCACGCTGGCGGCCGACCGCGTCGATCTCATCCACGAACACGATGCATGGGTTGTTGCGCTTGGCCTGATCGAACAGGTCGCGGACGCGGCTCGCGCCGACACCCACGAACATCTCGACGAACTCCGAGCCGGAAATGCTGAAGAAGGGCACGCCGGCCTCGCCGGCGACCGCGCGGGCCATCAGGGTCTTGCCCGTTCCCGGAGGTCCGATGAGGAGCACGCCACGCGGGATCCGCGCCCCGAGCGTGTTGAACTTCTCCGGGAATTTGAGGAACTCGACGATTTCCTGGAGTTCCATCTTGGCCTCATCGACACCGGCGACGTCGGCGAACGTCACGACCGACTTGTTCCCCAGGAACATTCGAGCCCGACTCTTGCCGAAGGACATGGCCTGATTGTTGGTGCCCTGGGCCTGGCGCATCATGAAGTAGATGAATGCGCCGATGACCACCAGTGGCAGCACCACGCTGACCGCGGTGAGGATCCAGCCGGTGTCGGAAGCGGCCTTGGCGCTGTAGATCGCCGGGTCCCACGGCTGCGCGCCGTCCACGGCGGCCTGTCGCATGTCGGTAAGGACCTCGGTAAGGATGCTCGGAACCGTCACCGTGTAGTTGCTGTTGTCCCGCTTCGTGACCGTCAGCGTGTCGGCGCTCTGAACGACCTCGCGGACCGAGCCCGCCTTGACGTCGTTGAGGAAGGTTCCATAGCCGTTCGGACTGGAGCCTGTCGACTGATTGAGCCATGTGTAGAGCAGCGCCGCAACGAACAGCGCGAGGATGAGCATCAGCGCGCCATTGCGCATGAATCTGGGGTTCAAGAAGTGCCTCCGGTCGGGCGGGCTGACTGTCGTCGGTCCAGGGGCGAGTATACCTCCCGGTTTCGGCGAACCCTCCGGGAGGTCAGGGCAGGATCGGGGGCCCGTCGGTCGTCTCGACGGAATCGAACGCGCTCGTGTTCCGGACAGCCGCTGG
This sequence comes from Candidatus Limnocylindrales bacterium, assembly GCA_046714395.1. GTDB lineage: Bacteria > Chloroflexota > Limnocylindria > Limnocylindrales > CSP1-4 > UBA5189. The sequence continues at coordinate 6,292 of JBKKBB010000019.1, forward strand.
AGCGACCCGACCGTCTGTACGTGGATCGTCCGGCCGCCTGTCTGGCGGTCAGCCGCATCAGGTCCCGCTGAGGGGTGGTAGCGGAGGGCGGATTTGAACCACCGACCAAGGGCTTATGAGTCCCCTGCTCTACCACTGAGCTACTCCGCCGCGGCCGGAATTCTACCGCAGGCGCGCAGGGGGCGGTCGCGGGACTCGGCGTCAATCGGTCAGCTGGGCCCGAACAGCAGGTTCAGCCAGCTCTCGAGCGGTCCGCCGTCTGCCGGAGAGGCGCCGAGCCTGACCGAGGCGGACCCGGGGGCATCCGCGGGCAGGGGTCCTGCCCCGGTCTGTAATGCGAAGGGGATCTCGCTGACACTGCCGAGCCGGTAGGCGCGTGCCCGCTGATCTACATAGCGGTGCTGCTGGATCAGGGTCAGCTCCCGCTCCATGGCCACCACCTCGAGCTGGAGCGCGCTGTTGGCCGCGCGCAATTCGTCGGCATGCGTGGTCGCGGCGGACGCCGTTGCGACCTGGCGTCCGAATGAGATCACTCCCCACGCCAGGACGACCGTCGCAACGACCTGGAGGAGCCGGCGCGGCGAGATCGTGGCCATCGGGATCGCGGCGATGTCCGCTCCGTCGGCGACGGCTTGGGAGTGGATCACCGAGCCCCTCGGTTCGGGGCGATCCAATCGAGTTTGCCGATACCCGTGCACATCGCCGACGGGGACCCGCGACTGGTCGACCGAGCCGACCAGAAACGCTGGGGTCGCGGCCAGGTCCGCTCGTTCGTCGTTGGCTGCGGACGACGACGCGCCCGGGTCGAGCTGCGGTTCAGGGCCCATCTCCTCGTGCATTGCGGCGAGGGTAGCTAACGGTTAGCTCCCGTGTCAACAACCCGGTACCGAGCGGCCACGCACGTGCCACCCAAGCTGTCACGCGGCTGCGCGACGGTGGGTGTACGATCAATAGAACACCCGTTCTGTTTCGAGGTCTCTCGATGCGCACGTATGCCCCCGCCACAACGGACCAGGTGCTCTCCCGATTGCTCGAAGACCCGTCGCTGGCCTCGGCCGTCGTCCACCACGAGACCCTTCCGGCTCGAGCGGCGGAGACCGCCCCGTTCCCGGACTGGCTCGACGCCCGCATCGTGCAGGGCCTCGAGCAACGAGGCATCGGCTCCCTGTACTCCCACCAGGCTGCGGCGATCGAGGCGGTGCACGCCGGCGAGGACGTCGTGGTGGTCACGCCAACCGCATCGGGGAAGTCGCTGTGCTACACGCTGCCGGTCCTGCAGGCCCTGGCCGAGGACCCTTCCGCGCGGGCGCTCTTCCTGTTCCCCACCAAGGCGCTCGGCCAGGACCAGGTTGTGGAGCTGGCGAGCTTGGCCGAGGCGAGTCTGCTGACGATTTCGGCGGCCACCTACGACGGAGACACGCCGGCGCCGATCCGGTCGGCAATTCGGACCGCCGGGCAGGTGGTGGTCACAAATCCCGACATGCTGCACTCGGCAATCCTTCCGCACCACACGAAGTGGTTCCAGCTCTTCGAACAGGTGCAGGTGATCGTCGTCGACGAACTGCACACCTACCGTGGCGTGTTCGGCAGCCATGTCGCCAATGTCCTGCGCAGGCTGCTCCGCCTGTGCCGCCACTACGGCTCAAACCCGGTCATCGTCTGCGCATCGGCGACGATCGGAAACCCAGCCGAACTGGCCGCCCAGCTGACCGGCCGGACGCCGCGCCTGATCGACCGGAACGGCGCCCCTAGCGGCGAGCGTCACCTCCTCCTCGTCAATCCGCCATTGCTCGACCGCTCGACCGGGGCGCGCTCGTCTGCCTTGACCCATGCCCAGCTCTGGGCCCTGCCATTCCTTCGGGCCGGGCGCCAGACGATCCTCTTCGGACGCGCCCGCGTGGCCGTCGAGATCCTGCTGACCGGCCTCCGCGAGGCACTCCGCGAGCACCTCGGTCCGCGATCGCGCATTCGTGGATACCGGGGCGGGTACCTGCCCACCGAGCGCAGGGCGATCGAGCGCGGCCTGCGCAACGGGGAAATCCTCGGCGTCGTCTCGACCAACGCCCTCGAGCTCGGGGTCGACATCGGCTCGCTCGACGTCGCCGTGCTGGCCGGCTATCCCGGTTCGGTGGCCGGCACATGGCAGCAGCTGGGGCGGGCGGGGCGGCGGCTGGAGCCCTCGGTCGGGATTCTTGTCGCTTCGGCGTCGCCTGTCGATCAGTACGTCATCCACCATCCCGAGTTCCTCCTCGATCGGACACCGGAGGAAGCGCGGATCGATCCGGACAACCTCCATGTCCTGCTCGCGCATCTGCGTTGCGCGGCATTCGAGCGGCCGTTCGAGCCCGGCGAGGTGTTTGGCCCAGGTCCCGTGGACGATCTGCTCGCATTCATCGGCGAGGAGGGTCACGTCCGTCAGGCCGGCGACGGGCGCTGGTATTGGAGCTCGGAGAACTTCCCGGCGTCGGAAGTGAGCCTCCGGGCGGCCGCACCCGAGAACGTCGTGATCGTCGACACGACACCGGACCGGCCGCGGGTGCTCGGTGAGGTCGACCTCTTCTCCGCCCAGGTGCTCGTCCACGCGCGGGCGATCTACCTGCACGACTCCATTCAGTACTACGTGGATCGGCTCGAATGGGGCGAGCGCAAGGCCTATGTCCATCGCGTGGACGTGGACCACTACACCTACGCGAACCGGGCCGTGACCCTCAAGCCCCTGGATGTGTTCGCGGAGTCGCCCTCGACCGGTGGGCGCCGGCTGCACGGGGAAGTGATGGTCGCGAGCCTCGTCACCCTGTTCAAGAAGCTCAAGTTCGGCACGGACGAGAACGTTGGCTGGGGGCCGATCGATCTTCCCGAACTCGAATTGCAGACCACGGCCTACTGGCTCACGGCTGAGGGCGCTGCGGTGGGCTGGCGGCGGGACGATCTCGATGTCGCGCTGGTCGGGACGGGACGCGCCCTCCAGGCCGTCGCGGCCGTCCTGCTCATGGTTGACCCGCGTGACCTCGGACTCGTGTCGCAGGTCCGGTCTCCGCACCAGGAATCACCCACGATCTACCTGTACGAGGCGATGCCCGGCGGCGTCGGCCTGTCGGAACGGCTCTGGGCGCGGCACGATGAACTGGTGGCCGGGGCAGCCCGGCTCGTCGCGGATTGCGCCTGCGCGAGCGGCTGTCCGGCTTGCACAGGCCCGCGCCTTGATCCGGCAGTGGATGCCAAGGCGCTGGCCCTGCGCCTGCTTGAAGACCTCGGCGCCGCTCGGACGGCCCCCGAGCGCTCTGTCGCCTGATGACCATCGCGCTCGAACGGAGACTGGCCAACTTCCGAGCCCACGAACATGGACATCCGGCCGGGCCTGTCCTCGCCCGTGCTGCCGCGGTCGGGGCCGCGCGACTGGCCGCCGAGATTGATGGGGAGCTGATTCGGACGCCGATCGGCAGCTTCGTCCGCGTCGAACGGCAGTCATCGGTCATCCCGATCGACCGCCCGAGGCTTGCCGCGCTCCCCGGACATCCACCGGCCTCAGCCCGGCTGGTCTGTCTCGACACCGAGACGACCGGTCTGGCGACCGCCTCGGGTACCCTCGCGTTCCTTGTCGGCCTGGGCTGGTGGGAGGGGGCCCGCTTCCGACAGGTCCAATTGCTCCTGCCCGACCACGCCGATGAACCCGCGCTTCTCGACGAGCTCAGGCGGCACATCCCGCTTGACGGCTGGCTGATGACCTATAACGGTCGCGGCTTCGACTGGCCGCTCCTGGTCGCTCGGTACCGGATGGCTCGTAGCGGTCCGCCGATGCACGCCGGCCACTTCGACCTGCTCCCGATCGTGCGACGCCTGTTCCGGCACCGCATGTCCGATGCGCGCCTGCAGACGGTCGAAGCGGAACTTCTCGGGCTCCGGCGGCACGACGACGTCCCTGGTTGGGAGATCCCCGCCCGCTACCTGCAGTTCCTCCGTGACGGTGAGCCGGCTCGGCTCATCCAGATCGTCCGCCACAACGAAGAGGACGTCCGATCGCTTGCCCGGCTGTTGGCCTACGTGGACGCTCAGCTCGGCGACAGCGAAGCACGGCTGCGTGTGCCGGCCGGCGATCTCGCCGGACTGGCTCGCTCGTTCGCGGCGCACGGTCGATTCGGCGAGGCTCTCGCCTGCGTGGACGCTGCGCAGGGTGGCCTGTCCCCGTCCGCAGCCACGCCCGCTGCGATCGTCGAGCCGCATCTCGCACGTGAGGACACGGACCCCTGGTGGTCACCGCGCCGACGGCCGGACTTTGGCGGACGCCACGGCCGGCCGACGGCGGCCTCCGCCTGGAGTTCGTCCACCGGTGATTGTCTCAATGCCCCGTGGACGCATGTGCGACTGAGTGCCGAACGCGCTCGCCTCCTTCGGCGACTCGGCCGCTACCGCGACGCAGAAACTGCCTGGCTCGACGTGGCCGATGCCGGGGGCACGGTCGGTGCGCTGGCGTGGGTTGAGATCGCCAAGCTCCGGGAGCATCGTCGTGGCGATCTGGAGGCGGCGATGGCTGCAACCCTCGCCGCCCTACGTTACCTCGAGCGATCGCAGCTGCTCGGGCGCCCGATCGGTGGGCTGGAGCGGGACCTCCTTCGGCGGGCAGCCCGCTTACGGCGCCGGATCGCCAGACAATCCTCGTCGGCTGTCCGGGCCGCATCCCCGCTCGGCGCATTGGCTGATCTGTCCAGCACCTTCACGAGGTCGCGTTGAGGGATGAGCGGAGTCGCGCCGCGACCGCCGCCAGGGTCGGGACGCCCAGGACCCCCGGTTCCTCGACCACCAGGGATGCTACGGCGGCAGCAAAGCGGAGCGCGCTCCCATGACGACCCGAGCCGGCCAGGGGGTGCCGGAGGCGGGCGGCGAGCAGGGCTGCAAGGAAGGAATCTCCGGCGCCTGTCGGGTCGACGACACGAGCAGCCTGGACTGCGGGGTACCGTCGCGTCCGTCGCCCGCCGTCGGCGAGCAGCTCGGTCAACGTGCCACCGGCCGCACCGGCCGTGATCAGGAGCGTGGCCGGAGGACAGAGCAGGGCCGCGAGGGCGTCGATTCCCACGTCCGCTTCGACGTCGCGATGGCTCAGGCCGACGATCGTGGCACGCTCGAGCAGTGGCGCCGCCGAGGGAGCCCGCCGGCTGACAGTGCCGTCGCGGGGAAGATTCCTGAGCAGTCCCTGCCAGCCGACAACCACGACTGCGCCCGGTGGCGGTACGGCCGCCCAGTCCGCCGGCAATTCGTCGGCGACAGGGCCGATGAACCACGCCGGCGCAGCGCCCCATGCGGACGGGACGTGGGGCGCGATCGGATCGCCGGGCTCGAGGCAGCGCTGCACGCGGACGCCATCGGATTCGAGATTCTCGAACACCGGGCCGGCCCTGAGGCGAATCAGTCGAACATCGGCACCGGCGGCCCGGAGCAGGTCCAATTCCTCTGCTGACGCTGCCACGTGGTCGACCCCCATGAGGACACGGGGCCGCATCCCCAGGCGAGCCAGCGTCATGCCCGCGTACGTGACGGCGCCCCCGAGTCGCCAGCCGCGCGGGTCTGCGGACGTGAGGTCGCGCGAGGCTGAACCGACCACGATCGGCGTTGTCACGCCATTCGGCCCCTATACTCAGCGGACCGGCCGCGCGCGGCGGCCCCCGGAAGAGGAGCGAGACGATGCATTTCTACGAGCTCCACGAGGGGGACGACGACCTCTTTTACGACGCGATCCTGATCCGCGACGAGGAGATGGATGCGGATGAGTTCTTCACGATCGTGCAGACGATCCGGCGGCAGGTTCAGGAGTCCTTCGACACCGACACGCTCATCGAGGCGATCGCCGAGGAGCTGGAACGAAACTACGGATTCATCTTCGTGTCGGACGATCGATTGACGGCCGCCGTCAACGTCAGCCGGGTCGAGGATGACAACTTTATCGCCGACCTCGAGGACGTCGATGAAGACGAACCTGCCCAGGTCATCGGGGACGCCGACTACCGTGGCGTCTACGCCGATTTCGAACCACCGGACGGCGAACGGAACTGACGGCGGGTTCGACGCGCCGGTCGCTTGACGACCGCTACCGACTGAACAGGATCTCGAGCACATCGCCGTCCCGGACACGATAAGTCCGGCCCTCCGAGCGGAGGCGTCCGGCCTTGCGGGCATCGGCCATCGACCGAAGGGCGAGCAGATCCTCGTAGGCGACGGTCTCCGCACGGATGAACCCCTTGGCCAGATCGGTGTGAATCGCACCGGCCGCGTCGACGGCGGTGCTGCCATCCGGAATTGGCCAGGCCCGAACCTCGTCCGGCCCGGCGGTCAGGAAGGAGATCAATCCGAGCAACTGGTACGACAGCGAGATCACCCGGCCGAGCCCCGAACGCTCGATGCCCATCTCCGCCATGAAGACTTCGGCCTCATCCGGCTGGAGCTCGCCGAGCTCCATCTCGATCCGCGCCGACAGGACATCGACAATGGCCTGACGGTGCTGGTACACGCCGCGCATCCCCTCGAGTCGATCTCCGAAGGACCCGATCTCGCCCTCGCCGATGTTGAGCAGGACCAGGACCGGCTTCTCGGTCAGAAAGCGGAAGCCGCGGATAGCCTTGGTTTCGTCGACTTCGAGCACGCTATCGCGAATCGGCCGGCCTGCTTCGAGCGCCACCTTGAGCACGCGCAGGATGGCCTCCTCGCGTTCGTTCGCCTCGCGCTCGGCCGTGGTTCCGTGGCGACCGGAACTGGCCAGCCGCTCGAGCCGGCGATCGACCATAGCGAGGTCAGCCAGGATGAATTCAAGATCCAGGTTCTCGAGGTCCCGTGCCGGATCAACATGGCCGGCCGGATGCGGAACGGATGGATCTTCGAAGGCCCGCACCACATGCAGGAGCGCGTCGGAATCCCTGAGTCGGCCAAGATGCTCGGCCGGTAGTTCCTCCGTCCCCACGCGGCCCTCGGACGAGGCAGGCGGCGCCGGCAGATCGACGTAGGTGACGCCGGCCTGGACGATCTTTTTCGGCTTGAAGATTTCGGCCAGGCGCTCGAGCCGCGCGTCGGGGACCTTGACCACGCCGACGTTGAGGGTCAAACCGCCGAAGCCGCCCGTCTCGGCATGGCCGCGGGTCAGGGTGTTGAAGACGGTAGTCTTGCCACTGTGGGCCAGACCAACGATGGCAATCTGCATGACCCGGGGATTGTGGGGCAGCGGGCTCCGTCCGTCCCACAGCCGATCCGGCGGGCTCCCCGGTCAGTACCCGGCGCCCGGGTCGACCACGTTGCGCAGCTCGTCTCCCGCCGCGAACCGGCGCAGGTTTTCACAGAACAGGTCGATGCTGCGGTCCAGGACCCGTGCCGACGACCATGCCGTGTGCGGCGTGACGATCACGTTCGGCAGGTCGTAGAAGGCCGAGTTCGACGGCAGCGGTTCCTCGCGGAACGCATCGAGCGCGGCACCGCCGATGCGATGCTCACGGAGTGCCTCGAACAGCGCGCGATCGTCGATCAGCCGGCCCCGGGCGACGTTGATGATCCAGGCCTCCCTGCCCATCGCGGCGAGCGCGTCCGCATTGATCATCGACTCGGTTTGGGCGGTCAGCGGGGCGGCCAGTACCACGATGTCCGACGCCGCCAGGAGCTCATGGAGCCCGTCCGGACCGACGATCCGGGCCGGTGCCGGAACGAACGGAAAGGCGTCGCCGTCGTCGTCCGCGTTGGCGGATTCAGCCGGCGAACCAGGGCCTGCCGGGTCGTCGGCTCGCTCCGGGTTCCGACGCTGCGCGATCACCCGTGCCCCGAACGCACCGGCCAGGGAGGCAACGGCACGGCCGATCGACCCGTAGCCGACGATTCCGATCGTGAGCTCACGGAGCTCCACCCCCTGGAGTGGCTGCCAGGTGCGCTCGCGCTGGAGTTCCAGGAGCTGGGGCAGGCGCCGGCTGATGGCCAGGATGAGCATCAGGACGTGCTCGGCGATGGGCCGGGTGAAGACGCCCCGGGCATTCGTCACGACGACACCGCGTTCCCGGGCCGCCGGCGTCAGGGCCCGCTCGACGCCCGAGGTCGCGGAATGGACCCAGGTCAGGCGCGGCGCGCGGGCCACCAGGCGATCGAAGGCCTCGGAGCTGAGCCATCCGCGGAGGAGGACCTCGACGTCTTCGACCGGGCCGTCGGCGAGACCCTCGACGGAGAGGTTGACGATCCGGGCTCCGGGCGCCGCCGCAC
>JBKKBB010000020.1:0-6968 GCA_046714395.1 Candidatus Limnocylindrales bacterium
CGACCAGCGCGCCGGTCCGCTGCGACTCGACGTAATCAGTCACGTCCTCGCGGGTGATGCGACCGCCGCCGCCGGTGCCGACAACCATCGCTGCCTGGAGACCGTGCTCCCGGAGGAGGCGGCGAACTGCCGGGGTCATGCGAGCGTCGCCGTTGCCGCCCATTTCATGTGGTCCGCGCTCGTCGGATCCGGCGGGGCCGTCGGCGACCTCGGGTGCCGCCGTGGGTTTCGGCGCGGCTGCGCGGGCAGGCGCCGGTTCCGCGGCTGCGATCTGTTCGCCCGCCGCGGCCGGAGGGGCTGGGGCCTCTGTTGGTTCCGGCGCCGCCACTGGCGCAGGCTCGGGGTTTGACGCTGCCGCGCTCGGTGCCGGGGCTTGGCCGGCGGTCTGCGCGGCCGCGGCCTTCGTCGGCGCCGCGGCGGCGGCAGTCCCTCCGGTCTCGTCGATGATCGCGATCTCGGCGTTGTTCGGGACCGTCTCGCCTTCCTGGACGAGGATCTCGGTCAAGACACCTTCGTACGGGGATGGGACCTCTGCGTTCACCTTGTCGGTGATGACCTCGAGGAGCGGCTCGTACTTGTCGACGTGATCGCCGGGCTGCTTCAGCCATTTTCCGATCGTGCCCTCGGCGACGCTCTCGCCCAGCTGGGGCATCGTTACCTTGACCACGGGGTTGGTCCCTCCGTGAGACGCGACGGGCACGAAACCGCGCCAATACCGCCCGATACGGCCGTTAGTGTCGCGCATCGCGGCCGGACGCGCCCAGCGCACGGACGCGGCCAAATACGAGTCCGGTTCGTACTATCGGCCCTGGGGCGCCGATCCTGGCCCATTTACGAAGGTGGTTCGTGCAAAGTGCGAGATCAGGCGGCCGGACCCAGCTTGACGGCCACTTCCGGGCTTGCCGCGTGCTTGGACTACCCCGAACGCGGCGCCCGAACGCGTCGTCGAGCGACAGGACCGCACGTACCACGAACCGTGTTCGTAAATGGCAGAAACAGCAGCAAACCGGTCGCGTCGGCGGGCGACTGCAGCCATCCGCGGGCCGCTATCCCGGTCCGCGGGTATGCGCGGGCGAGAAGTGCGCCGTGTCGAGCAACGCGCCGACGGGCGGTGGTCGTATCGGGCAGAACAAGGAGGCGCGCGACAGCCCGGCCGCGCCAACCAGAGCGTTCCAGCGCGACCTTGAGCGCCACGCGTGCCTTCATGTCGTGGGTTCGAAGTGTCTCCTCGATTGAGGTGAGTTCGGTCTTGACCTCGACCACAAGCACGGTGAATGTCGCCGGATGCCAAGCGAGGACGTCGATCGATCCGCGGTCCGCGTAGTTCGAAAACGTCACTTCCGGTAGCACCGACCAGCCCGCCTTCTCCAGCGTCGCTGCCGCTCGACCCATCAACGCCGCGTGTCCCTCGTCGAGCAACCGGTCGATATCGCCACCGCGCCAGCGGAGCGTAACCCGCAGGTCACCGCCGAGATTCTGCACCATCGAGTCGATGACCTGGAGGCGCACGCCTTCAAGCTGGCCCCGCTCGATGAGCGACACGAGATCCTGGCTCACTCCGGCAGCATGGCCAAGATCCTCCTGCCGTAGACCCTGTCGGATCCGGAGGGCTCGAATGGTGCGCCCAAGGCGTGTGGCTTCCATGACGGCGATCATGGCCCAGTGCGCTTAGGCGGCGATCACTGGAGCTCGAGCGGGTAGTAGCCGATCAGCCAAGGCTCCGTCGCCGGAGAGCCGGGCCGGTCACGGGCGGCGTCCGAGCGCTTCCTGGGCAGCCGCGGCACGTTCGGGCTGGCGCGCCATCCCTGCGGTCAGCGTCTCGAGCCAGGCGAACAGCGGCTCGTCGAATTTCTTGAAGTTGAAGCAGGACGTCGGAAGACCGCGTCGAATTCGGAGCCGCCTGCCCCAGCCATCAGTACGCAGCCAGCTTCCGGATACCGTCGGCGATCTTGTCGGGATTGACCATGAACCAGTCCTCGAGGACGTGGTTGTAGGGCACCCCCGGGACATCCGGTCCGGCGATCCGCGAGACCGGCCCGTCGAGGTAGTCGAACGCATCCTCGGCCACGATCGCCGACACCTCGGCGCCGTATCCACCGAATCGGTTGTCCTCATACACGATCAGGCACTTGCCGGTCTTCCGGACCGACGACAGGACCGTCTCCCTGTCCAGCGGGCGGAGCGTCCGAAGGTCCACGACCTCGACGCTGATCCCCTCGTCCATCACCGTGTCGGCGGCCTCGAGCGCGTAGTGCGCCATCAGGCCGTAGGCGATGACGGTGACCTGCGAACCCTTCCGGGTGACGGCCGCCCGCCCGAGTGGAACGGTGTAGTCCGTGTCCGGCACGTCGCCCCGAACCGAGCGGTACATCTTCTTGTGCTCGAAGAAGAGCACCGGGTCGTTGTCCCGGATCGACGAGCGAAGCAGGCCCCGGGCGTCGTACGGGGTGGACGGGATCACGATCTTCAGGCCCGGAATGTGGGCAAAGAACGCCTCCACGGACTGGGAGTGATAGAGCGCGCCGTGGACCCCGCCGCCATAGGGTGCGCGGATTGTCATCGGCACCCCGAACCCGTTGTTCGAGCGGTAGCGCATCCGCGCAGCCTCGGACAGGATCTGGTTGAACGCCGGAAAGATGAAGTCGGCGAATTGAATCTCGGCGACCGGCCGCAGGCCATTGATGGCGGCCCCGATAGAGGCGCCGACGATCAGGGACTCGGTCAACGGCGTGTCGATCACTCGATCGTCCCCGAACTCGGCCCACAGCCCGTCGGTCGCCAGAAAGACGCCGCCCTTCTTGCCGACGTCCTCGCCCAGCACGATGACCGATGGATCGCGGCGCATCTCGTCGGCGAGCGTCTCCCGGATCGCCTCGATGAACGTCATGAGCGCCATCAGCGCCCGCCTTTTTCGTCCAGGGAATGATCGTGGCTCGAGTCCTGTCCGCCGAGGCCCCACGGCGGAGGCGTTTCGCCGGGCCACTCCTCGGCGTAGACCCAGCGCATCGCCGTGACCGGCTCGGGGTCCGGCTCCGCCTCGGCGTGCTCCGTCGCAGCGTGGACCTCGGCCTTGATCTCGGCTCCGATGCGAACGTCGATTTCCTCGCTCAGGACTCCGGCCTCGCGAAGCTGTTGCTGAAAGTGCGGCAGGGCGTCCTGAGCCTTGAGCCCGGCGAGTTCCTGCTCGGGCCGATACTTGGTCTGCTGGTCGTCCGAGGAGTGGCCCGTCAGCCGAATGACCTTGGCCTCGATCAGCGTCGGGCCATCCCCACGTCGCGCGCGATCGACCGCCTCCCTGCCGGCCTGATAGCAGGCCAGCACATCGGACCCGTCGACAACGACGCCGGGGATTCCATACCCCGCGGCGCGATCGGCGACGTGCTCGATGGCCAGCTGCCTTGAGCTCGGCACACTGATCGCATACCCGTTGTTCTCGATCACGAGAATGAACGGGAGCTTGTGGATGGCGGCGAAGTTCAGGCCCTCGTGGACATCGCCCTGGTTGGAGCTGCCCTCACCCATGGATGTCATGGCAACCTGGCCGGTCTTGCGGATCTTGGCGGCGAGCGCGATCCCCACGGCGTGGAGCATCTGGGTCGCCACGGGCGAAGAGAGCGAGAGCAGGTTGTTCTCGGCGTTGCCGTAGTGGCCGGGCATCTGTCGTCCACCGGACGATGGGTCGTTCGCCTTCGCGTACTGGGCCATCAGGATGTCCTGTGCCGTCATCCCGAATGCGAGACACGTCGCGATCGACCGGTAGAACGGCGCGATCCAGTCCTTCTTGCGTTCGAGCGGCCAGGCGAGGCCCACCTGCGCCCCTTCGTGGCCCTGCCCGCTGATCACGAACGGGATCCGGCCGGCGCGATTGAGGATCCACATCCGCTCGTCGACGGCGCGGGCTAGCGCCACCGTCCGATACATCGCCAGCAGATCCGCGTCGGTCAGCCCGACCGATTTCGCCAGGTCCGATTCGCCCCTGGGAGTCACGGCCATCCGATCCGCGCCTCCAGCTCAGAAATTGATCGATCGGCCATCGACGGCAAGCGCTGCCTCGCCGATGATCTCGGACAGGGTCGGATGGGCATGTGTTGCTCCCCCGATCTCCCACGGCGTGGCGTCCAATTGAAACGCGAGCGAGGCCTCGGCCACGAGATCCGTGGCGTGTGGGCCGACGAGGTGGACGCCCAGCGTGTCGTTGGTGTCGCGATGACCGATGACCTTGGCGAAGCCCTCGTACTCCCCGCCGATGAGCGCCTTCGCAATGGCCTGGAACGGGACCTTGCCAATCCGGTACGGGATCTCGCGCTCCTGGCACTGCTGCTCGGTCAGGCCGATCGAGGCGATCTCCGGGCGGCAGTAGGTGGCTCGCGGCTGCTTGACGTAATCGATCGGGTGAACGTCCTTGTCGCCGGCAATCACGTGTGCCGCCACGATGCCCTCGTGGGCGGCCGTATGCGCCAGGAGCAGGCCCCCGACCACGTCACCGATCGCATAGAGATGCGCCTGCTTCGTTCGCATCCGGCCATCCACCTTGACGAAGCCTCGGTCGAGTTCTGCCTTGGTGGAGTCGAGACCAACGTCCTCGACGTTCGGGGCGCGACCGGTCGCCATGAGCAGCAGCTCCGCCTTGATCTCGACCGCGTCCTTGCCCTCCGGTCCGACGATCAACGAGACCCCCGACTTGGACGTCTTGACCGTCGCGGCATCGAAGCGGGCGCTGGTCATGACCGTGATGCCGCGCCGGGTCAGGCTCCGCTCCAGGACCTGGCTGACCTCGCGATCCTCGGCTGGCACCACGGTCGGAAGATACTCGAGAAGGGTCACCGCCACCCCCAGGTCGTGGTACATGGAGGCGAACTCGACCCCCACCGCACCAGCCCCGACGATGATCACGTCCTTCGGGAGAGAGCCGGCCCGGAGCACGTCGTCCGACGTCACGATCCGCTTCCCGTCAGGCTCGATTCCCGGCAGCGACTTCACCCGGGAGCCGGTAGCCAGGATCACGTCCGTGGCCTGGAGAACCCGCTCACCGCCGCCTCCGGGAGTGCCGTCATCGCCGTGCATCTGGACCCGGACGGTCGTGGGTCCCTCGAGGCGGCCGCGCCCCTGGATCCAGGCGACCTTGTTCTTGTCGACGAGGGTTTTGAGGCCGGTCCACATTCGCTTGACAACCTGGTCACGCCGCGCGGCCATCCGCGCGTAGTCCACGACCGCGGCTCCAGGAAGATCGATCCCGAAATCTCCTGCGTGGCTGATCCGCTCCGTGAACGCGGCCGACTCGAGCAGGGCCTTGGTCGGGATGCAACCGCGGTGCAGGCACGTGCCGCCGATCTTGTCCTCGTCCACGAGGGCGACCCTCAGGCCGAGCTGGGCCGCCCGGAACGCGGCGCTGTACCCGCCCGTACCGGCTCCTAGGACGATGAGATCGAAGTCGTTGGATGAACCGACAGCCATTGGTCAGGGAGTCTCCCGATCCGGCGTGGGGTACCCGGAGTCGGCGGCGGCGGCGGCGCGCGCGCAGATGGGCCGGCCGGGCGGTTGGATCATCGAAACGGATGGTACGCGGCCCGTCTCGGAAGGCGCAAACACGCACCTTCGGGGCGCGTCCGGGGCGCGTTTGCGGGGCGTGTTTTGGGACTCTTCCGCGGCGCGGTCGCGGTGCGGTCGCGGCGCGTTCGGGGCACTTCCGCGGTGCGGTCGCGGCGCGTTCGGGGCACTTCCGCGGCGCGGTCGCGGCGCGGTCGGGGCACTTCCAGGCCGCCTTCGCCCGGTGCTAGACTCCCCGACAGCCGGGCCCGTCAGCGGTCCATGTCGGGCAGACGCCGGCTCGCGGCCGGAAGGAACAGGTGGACGCGACAGGTCTTCGCGTGCTGCTCATCATCGTCGCGTATGTGGCGGGATCCATCCCGTTCAGTGTCATCGTCGCGCGCTACACGGGTGGGCCGGACCCTCGGACGATCGGGTCGGGCCGGACCGGGGGCACGAACGCGCTACGGGCCCTGGGTCGGAAGTGGGCCACGGTCGTGGTGACCGGCGATCTCGCCAAAGGGGTGTTGCCGGTCCTGCTGGCTCGAATGCTGACCGATGGTGACGCCGTGGCAGAGGTGCTCTGCGCCGGGGCTGCGGTCATCGGGAGTTCGCATTCCGTATTCCTGCGCTTTGGCGGCGGGCGCGGTGTCGGGACCGGTGTTGGGACGATGCTGGTGATCCAGCCGGTCGCGGTCGTGCTCGCCGCGCCGGTCTTCGTCATCGTCATTCTGCTGACCCGATACGTGTCCCTCGGCTCCTTGCTCGCTTCGGCGGCGCTGTTCCCGGCGATGCTCCTGATCTGGGCAGTCGCGGCTGGTGCGGTGCCGCCCGCGTACCTGGTCTGGGCCGCCGTTGGACCGGCGCTGATCTGGCTCGCTCACGCCGACAACATCGATCGACTCCTGCACGGTACGGAGCGAAAGTTCGACCTCGGACTGCTCGGCGGACGAGGGCGCGGCGGCACGGCGTAGCGGCGCGGCGTCGGACCACGGCGGCGGAGCGGAGGCGCGGGGGCGCGTAGCGGCGTAGCGGCGTAGCGGCCGGATCGCGGCGGCGGCGGGGCGTAGCGGCCAACGGCGGAAGCGTATTTCGGCCCAGATACGAACCGGATTCGTGCAAAGTGCGGCATACGTGAACCGGCGCGCCCGAGACGGCCAACGACGGATCCGCACGAGCGCGGTCAATCGGGACGCGGCCGCGCTGAGGGGTCCAGGAGTGGTGGAACCGCATGTAGCACGAAGGGGGTTCGTATTTGCACCTCGCCGGGCCGGGCCGGGCCGTCGCCGGACCGCACCTCGCGTCGCCGCGCAGCAAGCGCACCCGCCCGGGCCTCGGGTTCGCGTCTTCACACTACCCCGGGAATCGAAACGACCCGGGCCGGCTGACTGCCCGGGTCGCTATCTGGACTCTGGTTACCGCGGACCCCCGGTGGGCCCGCG
>JBKKBB010000021.1:0-12366 GCA_046714395.1 Candidatus Limnocylindrales bacterium
CGGGGCTGAACTTCTGGAAGCTCGGGTTCGAGGGGACCCGCCGCTGGCGGGCGCTCAAGCTGTGGTTCTCCTGGCGCCATCTCGGGACGTCCGGCTTCGGCCGGTTGATCGAGGCGAACAACGACCTCGCGGCGCACCTGGCAGCGGTGATCGCGGCGAGCGACGAATTCGAGGCACTGCCCGCCGTTCCCAACCTTTCGGTGGTCTGCTTCCGGCATCTCGTCGCCGACCTCGCTGGCACCGCGCTGGACGATCATCAGGATCGCCTGCAGCTGGCCCTCGAAGCCTCGGGAGCCGGTTGGCTCACGACCACGCGGCTACGCGGCACGACGTGGCTGCGGGCCGGAATCCTCAATACCCAGGCCACCGAGCCCGACGTCGAAGCGCTCCTCGACACGCTCCGCGAGCTGGCGAGCGCCCGCTAGCGCAGGACTCCGCGATTCGTTGCGCTACGGACCCGTGCGGGTCGCCTCATCCACCGAACTCCCCGGTCCCGGCACCCCGCGACGCGCCAGCCGGTCCTGCAGGCGGAAGACCTCGCCGACGACCGGCAGGAACCACGGCCGGCCCTCATAGGGCGCCGGCACCAGCGGGAAGCGCAGCTTGGCCAGCGCCGGCGGCTCACCGCCGCCGAGCCACTCCGCCGCGCGGGTGCCCAGGTACGTGGACATGAGCACGCCGGTGCCGGAGTAGCCCGTGGCGTGCATCATCCCGCCGAGCCGACCGATGTGGGGCATCCGATCGAACGTCAACCCCACCTTGCCGCCCCACGAGTAGTCGACGCGGTAACCGGCGACCTGCGGATGGATCGCCAGCATTCGATCGTGCAGGAGCCGCGCTGTGCGGTCGGTGTTCGTCGGCAGGAAGCTGACGCGGCCGCCGAAGATCAGCCGTCGATCCGCCGACACGTGCCAGTACGACAGGAAGTTCCTGGTGTCGAAATAGGCGCGGCCCGTGGGTGAGAGATCATGAGCCAGATCGGCCGGCAGCGGCTCCGTGGCGATGATGTAGCTCCCGATCGGGATGATCCGGCGGCGGACGCTCGGCGCGGCCCCATCCGCGTAGCCATTCGTGGCGATGAGAACGTCGCGCGCGAGAATCGCACCGCGGGAGGTCTCGACGACGAATCGCCCATCGCGCTGACGACGGATCGAGAGTACGGGCGTGGCTTCGTGCAGATCCGCCCCCGCTCGCTCGGCCATGGCGACCAGACCGGCGAACCACTTGCCCGGATGCAGGACGCCGCCGGGCTCGATCGCGAGGCCCCCGTGATACGCATCGGTTCCGATCTCGTCCCGGAGATCGCTCCTTGCGACGACACGGGCATGCATCCCGAACTGCTCAAGCGCCACGGTTTGCTCGTGGAACCCGGCTGCATGGCGCGGTGCCCAGGCGAGCTCGAGCCAGCCGCTGGTACGGAGCTCGGCATCGATGTCGTTGTCACGGATCAGGCCGAACACGAGTTCAAGCGCCTCAACCGATTCGGCGTAGATCGCGCGCGCTAGATCCACCCCGTAACGCTTGATCATCGTCCGCGGGCCCCATTTGAACCCGGGGTGGACGATTCCGCCGTTTCTCGTGGAAGCACCCCAGCCCAGCGTCCGAGCCTCCAGGAGGACGGCCTTGGCACCCTGCAAGGCGAGCTTGCGAGCCGCCGCCACGCCCGTGTAGCCGCCCCCGACGATGGCGACGTCCACGATGTCCGGCAACTGGCGCCCGCTCCGGTCGTGGAGCGGCGGCATGGTCGCATGCCAGTACGGGCGGCGCTAGTAGTACCGATTGAGGGTCGGCTTGGCCATCAGGGACATCGTACCGGGTCCGCTGGGACTTCTCCTCCGCCACCGCCGGCCTTGTCCCGCCCCGTGATGCCCCCAGCAGCAAATCCCGGACTTGCGCGGGGATTAGATGGCTCGAGCGTCGGGCCGGCGGTCCGCCCGACCGATCCGGGCGCCTTGCTGAGCACGCGGCGCCGGGGTTCGGTGCTCGGCCGGCCGACAGCAGGCCGGCGCGCCGGACCTTGGCGGCCCGGTAACTGCCAAAGTGCTGATCCGGGCATCACGACGGGCTGTAAGGACGGTTCGCCCGTTCGCCGCCACGTGGGTCAACGGGGTCGCTCGTCCCTGACCGCCGCCTGACCGCCTCGCCCGCCTCGACCGCCTGACCGCCTGACCGCGTCCGCCGCCTGACCGCCCGGACCGCCCGATCGGGGTCAGGCGTCGGGCGCCTCGTAGGCGATCCGGCCGTGGGCAACCGTGAGCAGCACGAGGCCGGGCAACTCCCGTCCGAGGAGCGGCGTGTTCTTGCCCTTCGAGGCAAGGGCGTCGGCGGTTACCGTCCAGTGCTCCGAGCGATCGAACACGACCAGGTCTGCCGGCTCGCCCTCGACGAGCCCACGGGCACGCGCCCCACCCGGCGCACGGTCTCCCAGGATTCGTGCCGGCCCGGTCGTCAGCGCCGCGATCGCCGTCGCCAGCGGCACCCGACCGGCATCGACCGCCGCGAGGACGATCCCCAGCGCAGTCTCGATGCCGCTGATGCCGTTGGCGGCGAGGCCGAACTCAACGGCCTTGTCCACGGCCGCGTGCGGGGCGTGATCCGTGGCGATCGCATCAGCGGTGCCATCGACCAGGGCTGCCAGACAGGCGGCGGCATCGCCGGCCGAGCGCAGCGGCGGGTTGACCCGCAGGGCGGTTTCGTATGGAAGGGTCTGAATCGCCCCATCCCGCCACGGATCACGAACCGAACCGCCCTCCGCGATCGCTTCCCAACTCCAGCGACGCGCCCCGGCGATCCATTCGTCGGTAAGCGCCAGGTGATGCGCGGTGACGTCGCAGGTGACAGGGAGACCCGCGTGCTTTGCCTGACGGACGAGTTCGAGCGCGGCGGCGGTGGACAGGTGAGTGAGGTGCAGACGCGCGCCCGGGACGTCTCGCAACACGTCCGCCAGGAGCGCCAGATCCCGCCCAACCGCAGCCGCCTCGGCCGCCCCGGGCCAGCCCCGCAGCCCGAGCACAGTTGCGACCAGACCCTCGTTGGCCTCGGACCCCTCGGTCAGCTGGGCGTCCTCCGGGTGCTCCACGATCGGCAGGCCGAGCATGCCCGCGTACGCCAGCGCGTTTCGGAACAGGGCGGCGGATCCGACGGGCGCACCGTCATCGCTGAACCCGACGACGCCGGCGTCGGCCAGCTCACCGAGCATCGCCATCTGTTCGCCGTTGCGACCCGCCGAGACCGCGCCGTAGGCGAGGAGGACGAGCGGAGATCCCGAGGCCGAGGCGGCGTCGCGGATGCGGGCAAGGACCGACGGCTCGTCGAGCGCCGGGGTCGTGTTGGCCATGACGCAGACGGCCGTGAAGCCGCCGTGGGCCGCCGCGGCGAGCCCGGTCGCGATGGTCTCCGCGTCCTCATTGCCCGGCTCGCGAAAGTGGGCGTGCAGGTCCACGAACCCGGGCGCCACGATGACCCCGGATGCATCGATGCCGTCGGCCTCATCTCCCTCCAGCCAGGTCACGGCCACCAGGATCCCGTCCGTGACGACGATCTCGCCGGGCCCCTCTCGGCCGATGGCGGGGTCCACCAGCCAGGCCCGCGAGATCTCCAGGTCGGCCAGGCGCGTTGCCGTCACGCCGCTGTCCCGCGGTTCCCCGGGTCGCGCGCGCCGGCGAGAAGGTACAGGACTGCCATCCGAATGGCGACCCCGTTGGCGACCTGGTCCGTGATCACGGATTGGCTGCCCGCGGCCACGTCCGGGGCAATCTCCACGCCTTCGTTCATCGGCCCCGGATGCATTACCAGGGCCGCGGGGTTGGCCAGGACGAGTCGATCCCGGGTCAGGCCAAAACGAGCGGCGTACTCCCGCAGGGAGGGCAACAGGCCACCGGCCATCCGTTCACGCTGGATCCGGAGGGCCATCACCACGTCGGCATCACGCAGCGCGGCCACGAGGTCCGACGTCACCGTGAATCGGCGTGAGCCGCCGATTCCGGAAGCCGCCCAGGCCTCGAATCCGCGCAGGAGCGTTGCCGGACCGCAGACCCAGACGTCGGCACCGGCCGCAGTGAGCGACCAGAGGTTGCTCCGCGCCACGCGCGAATGGAGCACGTCGCCGAGGATCACGATCTTGCGGCCGCGAACCGACCCGCCCGGCAGGCGGGTGCGCAGGGTGTACAGGTCCAGAAGCGCCTGGGTCGGGTGGGCGTGCCAGCCGTCTCCCCCGTTGATGACGCTGCCCGAGAAGTGTTCGGCGGCGAGATATGGGGCTCCGGACGTTCCGTGGCGGATGACGAGCATCCGCGCTCCGAGCGCCTCGACCGTGCGAATCGTGTCAATGAGGGACTCGCCCTTGGCGACGGACGAACTCACGGCCGCGATGTTGACGACGTCCGCGGACAGATTCTTGGCTGCGACCTCGAAGCTCACACGCGTCCGCGTGGAAGCCTCGTAGAAGAGGATCGTGACACCCCACCCCCGCAGTGCCGGAACCCTCGCGATCGGGCGCGCCAGGATCTCCTTCATGGTGTCGGCGGTCTGCATGACGAGCTCAAGGTCACCGACCGAAAGGATGTCCACGTCAAGGAGATGACGGTGCGTCCACTGGCCGGCCGGTGCCGGATTCGACCAGGAGGCCGTGCCGGGGACGCCGAGCTCACCGGCATCCAGGGGGGCCGCCAGGGTGGGATCCGAGGTCACGTTCATGGGGTCGGACTGGTTGTGGCGGGCAATTCGGGCGGACGGTCGATGTCCACGGCATCCTCGCCGTCAACCTCCTCGATCCGCACGCGGACGAGCTCCTCCCGCGAAGTCGGCACGTTTTTGCCGACGTGGTCGGCGCGGATCGGCAGTTCGCGGTGACCGCGGTCGACCAGCACCGCCAGGCGGATCGCCTGTGGGCGCCCGTACTCCATCAGCGCGTCCATCGCGGCCCGGATCGTCCGCCCCGTATAGAGCACGTCGTCCACGAGGACGACGGTGGAACCGGTGACATCGAACGGGAGGTCCGTGCCCTTGACGACCGGCTGCTGGGCGAGCATGGACAGGTCGTCCCGGTAGAAGGTGATGTCGAGGGCGCCGACCGGGGTGGTCGCGTTCTCGTGTTCAAGGATGGACGCCGCCAGCCGATGGGCAATCGGAACGCCGCGCCGCTGGATCCCGACCAGGACCAGCCCGTCTGTCCCGGCGTGCTTCTCCACGATCTCGTGGGAAATGCGAGTCACCGCCCGGCGGATTTCCTCCGCCGTCATGATCCGGCGCCCGCTCACCGGTGACCCCTGGGCAGGGCCGTCGCGTGGCTGCGACGTGGCACTGGCGTGCTCCTCTCCTTCCGGCCTCTCCGGGCCCGTCGTCCGGCTCTCGTGGCCGGTCCTTGAAGGTTCAGGCGGAGTCTACCAAGCGGCGGGGCCGCGGGTCAGTAGACCGAAACGGTCACCCAGGTCGTGCCCGACCACCAGCCGCACCCGCAGATCTTGAAGAAGTCCGGCCGGTACAAGTCCACGATCCGGATCTGTTTGACCGGCCCGTAGTCGTTCACGACGCGATCGACGCAGCCGTTGTCACCGCAGATGACGACGATCGTGCCGCGCGGGAGCCGCATCGCGGTCGTCCCGTTGTCGTAGAAGGTTGCGTAGCCGCTGATCTTGTAGCGCGGGGTCTTCCAATCCCACTTGGCCGCGACGGTCGGCAACTTCGGGCTGAGGCGCGCCGCAGGCACCGGAGCGGGTCCGCTGCCGGGTTCCGTGAACGTGGAGGATGCGTCCAGGCGACCGGCCGCTGCGTACGCCGGAGCCGGCGTCACGATCGGGGGGATCGATCGGCCGCCATTCGCCACGAGGATGACTTCTCGGAATGCTGCCGGCGTGATGGGCTGGTCGATGCTCGGTTCTTGAGAGCCGACCAGGCCCGGCAGCGATCCGAGCACGAGCACGGCGGTGAGCGCCGCGATCGCGACCGTCCTGCTGGGTCGCACGACGCGACTCTACGGCATGGGTCGGTCCCTTGTCAGCGGACGACGAACAAGTGCTCCGCCTGGATTGTCCGGACCTGCCCGAATTCCCGGCCGTTCCAACCCAGGACCTCAAGGTGCGAGCCTTCCCCGTCCTGCCCGGGCGGTGTGACCCAGGCGAGCCGGCCGCTGTTGATGGACACGCCGCGCAGCGCGGCGACGCCGGGAAGCGGGTCCGTGGCCGGGTCGATCAGGCGCGTGTCAGAGTCCAGGACGATGAGCTGGAGCGTACCGACCGCCGGATCGGATGGGTCGGCAACCCAGACGGCCAACCGAATGCCGCTTGGATCGAACCAGGCATCGAAGGACGTGACGGGCCCCTCCGCGATGGTCACGGGATTCCCTGCTGGCCCCAGCGGGCTGGCGGATGGTTCGGCCTCCGGGGTGGTGGGCGCGGCCGTCGGGAGCGTCGGCTCGGCCGAGGATTCGGTCGCCGCCGGGACCGCGGTTTCGCCGATCCAACCGTCAAGGACGAGCCTGCCCGTGCCCAGTGCCCACCCCGTACCGGTGCCGTCCGCGACGAGCGTGCCGGCCCAGTAGAGGACGGAATGACCGGTCGGGTCCACGGTCGGGCGCCACATGTCCTGGCCGGCGATCACGGACGTCGCGCCGGTCACGGGGTCCAGCGTGAAGGCCAGGGGATGCTCCTCCATCGGCGGCTCGGTCGGGCCCGGCGTTGCGTTTGGATCAAGGGTCGCGACGGGCGTTGGCGATGGCGTCGGATCGACAATCGGCGACGCCTCCGGCGTGATCGCCGGGACGACGACGTTGGCCAGGACGAGATTGCCGAGCCAGTCGGCGAAGAACGTTCGATGGTCCGACGTGACCGGCGTCGCGAGCGGATCGCCGACGCGCCAGAGGTACAGGTCCGGACCGGTCGAGCCATCCGCCGGCCGGGCGGAGAAGGCCAGCCACAGGCCATCCGGAGAGTAGGCCGCGTCGCCGACCACGACCACACCGGAGAGGATCGAATACCCGGCCGCTGGATCCGGCGAACCCGCTGGGCTCGGCACCGGGTCGACCGGCGGCGTGGATCCCGGATCGATCGGCGGCACCGCTGTCGGGTCGAGCGGCGGCACCGCTGTCGGATCCGGCGGCGGCACCGGCGTCGTGTCCGGCGGCGGCACCGGCGTGGCGGCGGACGAAGGTTCGGCGGTCGGCCGCGTCGGGTCGAGCGTGGCCGGCACGGGGGTCTCGGTCGAAGTCGGGGCGGCCGGGACCGGTACCACGAGAACGTCCGCGCCACCGATCGAGGCGGCGGAGGTCACCACCACGATCTGAATGCCCGTCGGGGAAAGGACGACCGCCTGGGGCGCCTCCGTGAGGGCGAGGCGGGTCGCCGTGCCGGAGGACAGCGGTGCGCAGCCGGCCCGAGAATCGGGGCAGACCGAGTCCACGCTGGCGCGGAGGAACTCGAACGAGCCGTCGGGCCCGGCCTGGATCCAGGCGAGGGCATTGGCGTCCACGGCGAACGGCGTGGCCTGCACCTGGGGGGTCGCCGCGGCGATGTCGCTGCCCGGGGGGCTCGACGGAACCAGCGGAATGCCGCGCGGGCCGAAGCTGACGCCGAGGACGACGGCGACGACCAGGAGTCCCGAGGCCACGCCAACCGGGACGCGACCGATCCGCCAGCCTTGCGGAGCTCGGAGCGAACGCCCGCGGCCTTCGCGCCGGCCGCGGTCTTCTCGCCCGCCGCGGTCCCGGCCGCCGCGGTCGCGCCAGGCACGCTCACGCTCGATGGCCGAGGCCGTGCGCGCCCACAGATCACGCGGTGGCTCGGGGGCCTGATCGCGAAGCGTCCGGAGCAGCTCCCGATCGGCCGCATACGCGGCTGCATCCGCAGTGCACTCGGGGCAAACGGCGAGGTGGGACTCGAGCCAGGCCTCGTCCGCGGGCTCGGTCGGCTGGACGAAGCCCAACGCGATGATGGCGCGCGCCCGGTCGTGGGACGCCTCGTGGTCGTTGTGACGGCGACGGAACGGCAGGGTCATCGGCCGTGCCCCTCGCGGCGAGCGTAGGCGACGTCGCGCTCCGCTTCGGCGGCGGCCTCGGCCAGTCGCTCCGCCGCGAGTGCCTGGCGGAGCGACTCCCGGGCTCGCGTGAGGAGCGCCCGGGCAGCGACGTGGCTCACTCCGAGCGCCGCCGCAAGCTCGAGGCCGGTCAGATCGTGGACCTCGGCCATCAGCAGCGCGGCACGCTGTCGCTCCGGAATCCTGACCATCGCCCGTGCGAGCGGACCGGACAGCTGGACATCGAGGGCGACCCGCTCGGCCGACGGCGACGACCCGGGCGATTCCCCGGTGAACGGGATGAAGCGCACGATCTTGCGGCGGCGAATGTGGTCGAGCGCAACGCGGTGGGCAATCTGGTAGAGCCACGCCCGGGCGTTCTCGCCCTTCTCCAGCGTGTCGTAGGCCCGGTACGCCTTGACGAACGCATCCTGGGCGAGGTCGGCGGCGAGTTCGGGGTCACGGACCATCCGCGTCAGGTACGCGAAGATTTCGCCGTGGTGCCTGGCGAACAGCGCCTCCACGAAGACACCCGCGGAATCTCGATTCCAGGTACCCGTCACCGGGGCACCCGTCGCGGGGCGCCCGAGCGCGCCGGTCGTGACCGCGAAGCCCCCCGGCTCGCCGATTCCGAGCATGTAGATCCTTCCGAGATCGGCCACTGCGGCGAGCCATCGCGCGGCAGCGAGCCATACTGTCGTGCGTCGCCCAGCCGAGGGACGGGGCAGTCGGACGCGATGTGACGCCCCGGGCTCAATCAGGTCGCTCCGCCGGCCTCGGACGCCCGCACGAGCAACTCCTCAACGGCCTCCTCGGGCGATACGGGATTGACCGGCAGTCCCGTGCCGAGCTCGAGTCCGGCGATGTCCCGGAGACGCGGATGGATCTCCCAGTGCCAGTGGTAGGTTGCGTCGACCCGCTCGCGCAACGGCGCGGTGTGCAGGATCAGGTTGTAGGGCGGCCCATCGAGCGTCCGCGCGAGCGTCGTGAGCACGTGGCGGAGGGCCGTGGCCGTGGCCTGGATGTCGGGCGCGGTGGCCCGTCCGAAGTCGGCATCGTGGCGCCGGGGAACGATCCACAGCTCGAACGCCGAGCGTGACGCCCACGGCGCGAACGCGACACTGTCGGCGTCCTCCCAGACCAGCCGCGACCGCGTCCGGGTGGCCTCGCGCACGAGGCGGCAGTAGGGGCACTCCCCCTCGCGGATCACGAAGCGCGCGGCCCCCCCGAGTTCCTCCGCGATCCGATGCGGGATCTGGGGCAGGTCGTAGAACTCGAGGCAGAGGTGGTTGGTCCGGGCGCCGGCCTGGGCACCCCAGTTCTGGACCACCTGCAGGTAGTCCGTCTGGTTGGCGGTCCCGGCCGCCGCGATGGCGTCGCGCGCTGCCGTCACCATGGCCTCGACCACGGCAGCGCCCACCTGGTGCAGCGCGCGGTGCTCACTGGGAGGCGCCACCACCGTCCGCCAGCTGCCCGCGGCGCCGGCGCTGGTCAGGGCGACCTGGGCGAACTGCTGGTCGAGCTCGCGGGCCGCGTCCTCGGTGCCCACGACGTGGAACGCGTAGTCCTTGAGAACGCGCAGACGGACCCCATCGCCCTCCGGCAGGCGGCAGTTCTGGCAGTCATCGCCATCGTCGATCTGCTCGGCTCGCCGGGCGAACCGGTCGCGATGGAAGGCCCGATCCACGATCGTCGCCACCCACCAGCTGGTGATCGGGTCCTTGCGCAGTTCGAACAGGCCGGCGGCCACGGTCAGGCGACCTCGACCGGCGTTCGCAGGGACACGCTGGGTTCTCCGACGCCCGGTTCGGAGGCGCCGGGCCCGGGTGCCCCCTCGCCGGCCGGCTGAGCCATCCATTCGAGCTCGGCACCCAGCGCGCGGCCGAAGGCGCCCGCGAAGACCTCGGCGGCCCGCCGGACGACCTCGGTGTTCGGCGGCTCGGCGCTCCTGCCAACCTCCTCGGCCACTGAGGTTGAGATGACCCCGGGCATCCCGCAGGCATCGATGAGCTCGAAGTCGCGCAGGTCCGGCGCGATGTTGAGGGCAATCCCGTGGTAGCTGACGCCCCGCTCGATGCGGATGCCCAGGGCCCCGATCTTGCGTAGCGGGCGGTTCCCCGTGGCGTCCACCACCCAGCAACCCGGATGCCCGTCGCGCCGGAACGCTTCCACCCCGAGGGCGGCGCACGTCTCGATCATCGCCTCCTCGAGCACGCGCACCAGCGGGCGGACCAGGAGTCCCCGGTCGCCCAGCCGGAGGATGGGATAGGCCACCAGCTGGCCCGGGCCGTGGTAGGTGACCTCGCCTCCGCGCTCGACGCGCACGACCTCGATATCGCGCTTCCGTAGTTCTCGAGGCGTTGCCAGGACGTGGGTCTGGTCGGCCTGCCGACCGAGGGTCAGGACGGCATCGTGCTCGAGCAGGAGCAGGTGGTCGGGGACGTGCCCGGGCGCGCGCGCGTCCACGAGCCGCTTCTGGAGCTCCCAGGCTTTGCGATAGGCGATCCGCCCCAGCCACACGACTGCGATCGGGGATGCAGCGCCGGCCGCTCGGCGGGCGTCGTGATTCGATCCACCGTCCATGCGTGGACGATAGCAGGGGCCGCTGGCACGGCAATTTGTCGCACGGCTGGCCCGGCACGCGTCCCCACCGCGAAACTTACCCTGTTCACGCTCCGTAGGCGCGGCCAGCTGATCATGTTTGGACCGATCCGCGACGCCGGCACGCTGCGGGGCATTGGGGTCATCACGGCCGAATCCCCTGAGGCCGCCGAATCGCTCATGGCCGACGATCCAGCCGTGAAGGCCGGCCGACTGCTGGCCGAGGTCCGGCCGTCGTTCACGATGCCGGGAGATTGCCTGCCAGATTGACCGATACGACCAGCGGCCCCGGCCGGATCAGCTCCGGGGCTGGATCCGGTGGCGGGTGGAGATCTCGACGCGGCCGCGCTCGTCAGCGGCCGAATGCTCCACGAGCGCGATCAGCCGGTTCGCCATGAAGCGGCCCGTCCGGACTGGCGTCCCGGAACGCGTCACTTCGCGGACCTCCACGACCCCACGCGAGGTCACGCTCGGTGCGTGTCTCGGGCCTGGCGATACCCAGATACGAACCGGGTTCGTGGTAGGTGCGGCCCGCCACCCCCAGGGGCGATCCTCCCGCGAATCCGATCGTGGCGGCCGGTCGCGGACCTGTCCGGCGCGGCCGCTCTCGTCGATTCCTGCGCCTAGTACGAAGCTCCTTCGTAGGTGGTGCCAATTCGGCAGTCCGGGCTGGTTACCACGAGCCCCGTTCGTACGTGGTGGCGGCGCGGGCCAGCATCAGCCGACCGGCAGGCCCTCCAGCGCCTTGAGCGCCTCGGCCACCTTCTCGGCCGGGTACTCGTAATCTTCGAGGGCCCCGGACAGATAGCGCTCGTAGGCCGACAGGTCGAAGTGGCCGTGACCGCACAGGTTGAAGAGGATCACCCGGGGACGACCCTCCAGGCGGGCCTCGAGCGCCTCGTCGATGGCGACCTTAATCGCGTGCGTCGGCTCGGGCGCCGGCAGGATCCCCTCTGCCCGGGCGAACCGGACGCCGGCCTCGAAGGTGGCCCGCTGGTGGGCGGCGCGCGCCTCGATGTAGCCGTGCTCCTTGAGCAGCGAGACGATCGGCGACATGCCGTGATAGCGGAGCCCGCCGGCGTGGATCGGCTCGGGGATGAAGTCGTGGCCGAGCGTGAACATCTTCACGAGCGGCGTCATCTGGGCCGTGTCACCGAAGTCGTAGCGGTAGACGCCCTTGGTCAGCGACGGTGCCGCCTCCGGCTCCACCGCTACGATGCGCGGCTTTGGGCCGCCACGGAGGCCGCGACCGAGGAACGGGAACGTGAGCCCCGCAAAGTTCGAGCCGCCACCGGCGCAGCCGATGACGACGTCCGGCTCCTCGCCGGCCATGGCCATCTGCTCGATTGCCTCCTGGCCGATGACCGTCTGGTGGAGGAGGACGAAGTCGAACACGGACCCGAGCGAGTATTTCGTGCCTGGGTGGGTGACGGTGTCCTCGATTGCCTCGCTGATCGCGAGACCCAGCGAGCCGGTGTGGTCCGGCTTGGTCGCGAGGACGCTCCGGCCGTACTGCGTGTCCGGGCTGGGGCTCGCCACGACGGAGGCGCCGTACGTCTCCATGAGGACCCGCCGGTACGGCTTCTGGTCGTAGCTGCTGCGGACCATGTAAACCTTGACCTCGAGGCCGAACATCGCGCCGGCGAAGGCCAGGGCGCTGCCCCACTGTCCGGCGCCCGTCTCGGTCGAGAGACGGGTCACGCCCTCCTCCTTGTTGTAGAAGGCCTGGGCCAGCGCGGTGTTGGGCTTGTGGCTGCC
>JBKKBB010000022.1:0-5283 GCA_046714395.1 Candidatus Limnocylindrales bacterium
GAGCGTCAGGCTGGAGTCGGCTGCGATGATGGCGAAGTCGTCCGGGCCCGGGTTGTCGATGGCGTCGACGTTGCCGGACTGGAGCTCGACGAGCCGCTGCGCAGCTTCTGGGCTCCAACGGAACACCATGTTCGGGGTCAGCGGCTGATCGCCCCAGTAGTCGGCGTACGCCTCGAGGGCGATCTCAGAGCCGGAGGTCCAGGCCTTGAGCTTGTACGGGCCCGTGCCGACCGGATTGCGGATCAGCGCCTCGCCGCCCCCGCCCGTCGAGGCGAGGTAGTCGGCGTCCTGGATTCCCACGGACGCGAACGCAATCTTCGACAGGAAGGCCGCGTCCGGGGCGCACAGTGTGAACTCGACGGTCTTGGCATCGACGGCCTTGATCAGGCCCATCTGCCCGGCATAGTCGGTCGTCCCGCAAGCGGACGTGCCGCTCTCGGGGTAGACGAGCCCTTCGAAGGGAACTGCCGTGGGTCCTTCGGTCGGCGCGGCGGTCGGAGCTGTAATCGCGGGCGGTGCGGAAGCCGCGCCGCCGCAGGCTGCAAAGATGATCGCTGTCGTCGCGAGCAACGCGAGGACCGGCGACCGCGGAATAGATCGGGTCATTCGTTCTCCTCCACCTGGCCCATGAGCCCGCTTGAACCACATCCGTGGCAGGCTGTGGGCGTTTTCCGCACGCGCTCGGCCGATCTGGCCATTCGGTTGCAGGTGCCCGGAAGCCTAGCATCCACAATCCGTCGCGTCACCCCATGTCTACAGGCCATTGGCGTGCAAGTTCGACGACTTCAGTACCTGAGCTGAGCAGACGCCTCGGGTATGCTCGGCCCATGCAGGCCGGACCGATCACCAGCTCTCCAATCTCCCTGCGTTGTTGGTGCGCGCCGATCTTGGGCGCGGCATGACTGGCTCGCTGCCGGCAATCCCGGTAGGCTCGAACGGGCAACCGATGTTCGTGCTGCCAGATGAGCTGGCAATCGATACGGATGCGGCCCGGAACACCATCGGCGCCTTCATTCGCGGCCAGCTCCAGCAGGCTGGATTCGAGCGGGCGGTTCTCGGGCTGTCCGGGGGCATCGACTCGGCGCTCGTGGCGTACCTGGTGTCCGAGGCCATCGGAGCGGACCGGCTCCACTGCGTACTGATGCCGTATCGGACCTCCTCACCTGCCTCACGTCGGGACGCCGAGACCGTGGTGGCCGGGCTCGGTTGCTCGACTGAGCTGGTCGAGATCAGGGCGATGGTGGACGCGTTCTTCGGATGGGACGCGGCGGCAGGGGCAGCTGGGTCCGAGGGACGGGAGGCAAGCCCGCTGCGACGGGGGAATTTCGCCGCCCGGATGCGAATGGCCGTGCTCTACGACCGCTCCGTCACGTGGGGCGGCCTCGTGGTCGGGACCGGTAACAAGACCGAATCGCTGATCGGCTACACCACGCTCTTCGGCGATAGTGCCTGCGCCTTCAACCCGATCGGCGACCTGTACAAGAGCCAGGTCCGCCAGCTCGCCGC
This sequence comes from Candidatus Limnocylindrales bacterium, assembly GCA_046714395.1. Classification (GTDB taxonomy): domain Bacteria; phylum Chloroflexota; class Limnocylindria; order Limnocylindrales; family CSP1-4; genus UBA5189. The sequence continues at coordinate 1,507 of JBKKBB010000022.1, forward strand.
GGCCATGGGTGTGCCCGAAGCGATCATCATCAAGGCACCCTCGGCCGACCTGTGGCCCGGCCAGACCGACGAGGGCGAGGCCGGGTTCTCGTATCCACAACTGGATCGGCTCCTCCTCTGGCGGTATGACCGGCATCGTTCGCCGGCGGAGCTCCACCAGATGGGATTCGAGGCCGCCTTCGTCGAGCGGGTCGAACGGATGGTGGCCGGGGCGGAGTTCAAGCGACAGGTTGCTCCGGTGGCGATGCTCGGCCCACGGACGGCCGAAGGGGGCGCCGCCGACCCGCCCCCACGGCGCGGCTCGTCGCGAACCTGATCGACCGCTGATGGCCGCCGGGATCCTGTATCTCGTGGCGACCCCGATCGGAAACCTCGGGGACCTGACGTTCCGCGCGGTGGAAACCCTCCGCGACGTTCCACTGATCGCCTGCGAGGACACGCGCCTGACCCGGCGCCTCCTGACCCGCTACGAGATCCGGACCAGGACGAAGAGTTACCACGCCAGGAGTCCCGCCGCCCGATCCGCTGAGTTGCTCGTCCACCTGCGAGGTGGGGCGGACCTTGGCCTGGTTACCGACGCAGGCACACCGGGGATCAGCGACCCAGGGACGGAGCTGGCGGCCGCCTGGGTGGCCGAGGGTGGTCAGGTCGTGGCGATTCCGGGAGCGTCGGCGGTCCTCGCTGCCGTCGCCGTTTCCAGTCTCGCGGGCCCCCGCTGGGTCTTCGAGGGATTCCTGCCTCGCGCTGGTCGCGAACGTCGCGAACGGGTCGCCCGCATCGCATCCGACGTGCGAGGCAGCGTGATCTTCGAGGCTCCACGCCGTCTCGGGAGCACGATCAGGGATCTGGCCGCAGCCTGCGGGCCCAAGCGGCCGGCGGCGATCTGTCGCGAGTTGACCAAGCTCCACGAGCAGGTTGTCCGGGGCACCCTGGCCGAACTCGCCGAGGCGATCGACAGCGAGACGATTCCGGCGCTCGGCGAGGCCGTGATCGTGGTCGGCTGGTATCATCGAGCGCCCGACGCGGATGATCGCGAACAGGCCGCCGACGGGCTAACGGCCGCCCTGGTGCAGGTCGAGGTGCTCGTCGCCGCGGGTCTGGCGCGTGGGGATGCGGCACGACAGGTTGCGGCCGCTACGGGCCTCCCTCGGCGCCAGCTCTACCTGGTCAGCCACGGAAAGTAGGGGAGCCGACGCCTGTTCCGGCGCCGACTCCCGGATGCCCGGCGGGAATGCTCAGGCTGCGACCGCCTCGGGGATCGGCTCGTCGGCCGGCGTGGCCGTCGCGCCCGGGTCGCCCGCGAGCGCGGAGGACTCCTCCTCGACGCCGTCGGTCGCCGACTCGGCGGCGTAGTCCTTCTTCCGACGGCCCGACAACATCTCGACGTTGGACGCGACCACCTCGGTCTTCCAGTGCCTGGCGCCGCGCTCGTCGTCCCAGGTCCGCGTCTGGATCCGGCCCTCGATCGACACCTGTTGCCCCTTGCCGAGATAGCGGCCGCAGATCTCGGCCAGACGGTCCCAGGTCACGATGCTGTGGAACTCGGGGCGCTCCTTGCCGTTGCCGGCGTATTCGTTGGTTGCCACGCTGAACTGCGTGACATGTTTTCCCGAGGCGAGCGCCCGCATCTCGGGATCTCGCGTCAGGCGGCCGGTCAAGAGGACCTTGTTCATGGTCCTGCTCTCCTTCTTCGGTCGGCCGACGGGTCACGGGCCGACCCTGCGTGCGGCGGGAACTGGGAGGTGGCGGCCTCGGCGGCTGCGGCCCTGGCGGGTCGGCGGATCGGCGAGGCCGGCAGATTTCAGCGGGCGCGAACAACGTACCGGGCCGCCCTTAGCTGCGGGTGATCCGGTGATCTACTGCGGCTCGCGGCTGCGGCACCGGCAGAGCTCGTCGCCGAGTCCATCGTGATGCTGGCTCAGTGGGCGGCTCTTCCGACGTTCGGATGTTGACGTTCGGATGTCGACGTCCGCGCCGGTCGAGCGTCAACTGGCGGCTGGGCGCTCCGCGCCGACACTATCCAGCAAGGGAGTCGCGGACGCCGCACCGCGCGCGGCCCGATGACTCTGCATGGCGGCCGCGAAGCCCAGTGCCGCAGGATCCGCCTCTGGGGCCCTCGCGCCAAAGATGTCGCAGAAGATCTGGACAAGCTCGGGGTCGAACTGGGTTCCGGCGTGCCGTCTGAGCTCCTCGACCGCCGCATCGTGGCTGATCTTCCCCTTGTACGGTCGATCCTGGATCATCGCGTCGTAGGCATCCGCGATCGACACGATCCGGGCGCCCAGTGGGATCTCCTCGCCGCGGAGGCCGTACGGGTAGCCGGCGCCTCCAAATCGCTCGTGGTGGTGGAGGATGATCGGCACCGCGTCGCGCAGCGTGGTCGCCTGCTCGAGGATTACCTGGCCGATCCGAGGGTGCTGGATCACCGACCGCCACTCAGCCGACGTGAGCGAGGACGGCTTGTCCAGGATGTCCTGCGAGATGCCGACCTTGCCGACGTCATGGAGCAGTGCAGCGACCCGGATCTTGTCCACCTCGTGGGCCGGGAGGTCGAGGCTCTGGGCGAGCGCCGTGACGATCGTTGCAATCAGCGCGGACGGCTGCCCGCGGTAGTGCGGCAGCGGCGCGAGGATCGCGGCGAGGGCATCGGCCGCGGCGCCGTGCGCTTGACGCCCGAGCTCGAACGCCTTGGCCCGCCCCGAGGGCGAAATGGGTGAGTGCACGATCGTCGAGTCATCGTCCGGCTCGGCGAACGCGTAGACCTGGTCGCGGCCGAGCGCCTTGGCCGAGTACATCGCGGCGTCGGCTTCCCGCACGAGCGTGTCCACCCGGAGTCGATCGCCGATGCCGCCGGTCACGCCGAAGGACACCGTGACGGAGGCCTCGAGCCCTTCGCCCACGGCGAACGACAGGGCAGAAACGTCGCGGCGCAGCTTTTCGGCCAGCGCAGCGGCATTGTCCACCGACGTTTCGGGCAGGACGATCAGGAATTCTTCGCCGCCGTAGCGGCCGGCGAGATCGCTCGCACGCAGACGGCCCTGGATCGCCGCCGCGACGCCGCGCAGGACGAGATCTCCGGCCTCGTGGCCGTAGGTGTCGTTGATGGCCTTGAAGTGATCGATGTCGCCAAAGGCGACTGCCAGCGGTCGGCGATAGCGGATCGAGCGCTCGACCTCCGTGAACAGGGCGCCCGCGATGGCCGAGCGATTCGGCAGGCCGGTCAGTTCGTCGGTCGATGCCTGTGCGTCAACGGAGGTGATGCGGGTGGCCATGCCTTCGACGGCCGCGGCGAACCGGACCCCGAGACGATCCGTGCGCTGGGGCACCGCCACGTCATGGTCGCCGGCGGCCAGGCGCTCGGCGACCGCGACAATCGGCTCGAATCGTGACCGGGCATAGGCAAGGGTGACCGCGGCCGTAAGCCCGACGGCCACGATCGCGCCAAGGACTGGACTGAGCATGGGATCGCGACCGTCCGGCGTCAGGGCCAGGGCAATGGCAAGCACGGCCGGGCCAACCGGCCAGAGGGTTCGAACCAGATGCATGACCGGAGACTACGTTCCGCACGACCGTGGCGTGGACGCACCAGTGGTCCTACCCACCGGACCTGAAGGTCCCCCTCTGCCGGCCCGGAAACACGGAGTCACGCCGCATCCGCCGTTGCTATACTCGCGGCGTCCCGGGTCGGCACGTCGTGGAGATCGGGGGCAGGGAGGTCCAGCGATCGCGCGAGGAGGGCGCATCGGTCGTCCCGTGAGGCGTCCGAGCGACCAGCAT
>JBKKBB010000023.1:0-3863 GCA_046714395.1 Candidatus Limnocylindrales bacterium
GCCAGCCGGAAGTTGGGCCGGAGCGCCGTGACGACGGCGCCGATGAGGTCCGCCAGGATGTCCTGCGCGTGATCCAGCTCGACGTCGGCAAGGTAGCCCGTGTAGCCGGAGATGTCGGCGATCAGGAAACAGGTGGGTTGCGCGGCAGAGAGCATCGTTCCTCACCGGTGTGGGTAGTCGCGACGGTCAGCACTATACGTGCGGGCCCGGGCGATTCGGCCTCGTCGGTGCGCCGGCGATTGCGACCACGCACACGCAAACGCGCAAGGAAGCGTACCTTCCGGGGCATAGAGCCGGCGGGGTACATTCGCGCGCAGAAGTCGCCACCGTGTGCCGGCTTGATGGAGGACAGCATGTCCGAGCATCCGAACGCGACGGTGGTTCGCGAGATGAACGAGGCAATGGTCAAGGGCGACATGGCCGGTGCCGCGAGTCGAGTAGCCGACGACGTCGTCTGGCATGTCATCGGGCGCGCGGAGCCCTACCGTGGCACGGCCGAGCTAGCGGCGTCGATGGGCGGATTGAGCGAGTTCACTATCAGCTGGGAGGTCCATGACCTCCTCGCGACCGACGATCACGTCATCGGGTTGGGCACCGCGACTGCCACGCACGGCAATCGCTCGCTCACCTATCGCACCGCGGAGATCTACCACGTCCGGGACGGAAAGGTCACGGAGCGCTGGGCGTTCTCCGACGACACGAAGGCGATCACCGACTTCTTCGGCTAGTCATCGGCGCGCACCTGGGACGGGAGCCGCGTCCTCCGCTCAAGGCGCGGCAGGGTACACGTCTGCCCCGGTTCGCGGCGGCCCGCCGATCCTGGGTCACGCTGATGAGGCCCCGGGCCCGGAACGGCCTTTCCCAAGAGATCGGTCGCAGGACGCCTGCGGACTCGATGTGGGGCGTGCACGCTTTCCCGTCGTACTCGCTCGCAGCGATCTGGGCGGATTCAGCCGAGGACGACCCGGACGTGGTGCGTGGCGCCGTCGTCGACGAGGGGGATGGCCGCGCCGATACGGGCGAGCCGCTGCCCGTCGAGCTCGGAGGAGGCCACGCCGCGTGAGACGCCGTTCGGATTCTCGACCACGATCTCATACGTGGCGGAGCGATAGCGAAAGTCGATCTCATAGCTCGGCCACGAGCGCGGAATGCAGGGATCCAGCATGAGGCTCGTGCCCCGTACCCGGAAACCCAGCAACCCTTCTATGCCGGCCTGGTACATCCAGCCTGCCGAACCCGTGTACCAGGTCCAGCCGCCTCGCCCGACATGGGGCGGTTCGGAGTAGATATCGCCGGCCATGACGTACGGCTCGACCTTGTAGCGATGGACACCGGCCCGGGTGCTGGCATGGTTGATCGGGTTCAGGATCGAGAAGAGCTCGCCCGCCTTGTCGCCCTCGCCGAGTGCGGCGAAGGCCAGGACCGACCAGATCGCGCCGTGGGTGTACTGGCCGCCGTTCTCCCGGATCCCCGGTGGGTATCCCTTGATGTAGCCCGGTTCGAGGTTGGAATGGTCGAACGGCGGGCTCAGGAGCAGGACGAGGCCGTCCCCGCGGCGGACGAGGTATTCCTCGACTGCGGCCATCGCCCGCGCGGCATGGGGCGGATTTGCCGCCCCTGACAACACGCTCCAGGACTGGGCGATCGAGTCGATCCGGCACTCGACACTCGAAGCCGAGCCGAGCGGCGTGCCGTCGTCAAAGAAGGCGCGGCGATACCAGTCGCCATCCCAGCCGTGGCGCTCGAGCGCCCGCCGAAGCCCCTTCATCACGACATGCCAGCGGTCGGCCCGGGGAACCTCCCCGCGCGAGGCCGCGATCGGAGCGAAGGCCGCCAGGGCGGTATGGAGGAACCAGCCCAGCCAGACGCTTTCGCCGCGGCCCTCGCGGCCCACCCGGTTCATGCCGTCGTTCCAGTCGCCGGTCCCCATGAGCGGCAACCCGTGGGTGCCGACCGCGAGGCTTCGATCCAGCGCCGCCGCGCAGTGTTCGAACAGGGTGGCCGTCTCCGCGGCACGCTGCGGCAGGAAGTAGGCGTCGGTCTGCTCCGGCTGGAGCCGCGGTCCCTCGAGGTAGGGCACGGCCTCATCGAGGATCGTCGTGTCGCCGGAGTTCGCCAGGTATCGGTGGACCGCGTACGGGAGCCAGACGCGATCGTCCGAGATCCTCGTCCGGACTCCCCGACCCGACGGCGGATGCCACCAGTGCTGGACGTCGCCCTCGACGAACTGGCGGGCGGCAGCCCTCAGCAGATGCTCCCGGGCGAGCTCGGGCCTCGCCGTCACCAGGGCGATGACGTCCTGGAGCTGGTCCCGGAAACCGAATGCGCCGCCCGCCTGGTAGAAGGCCGCTCGCGCCCACAGCCGGCAGGCAAGGGTCTGATAGATCAGCCAGCGGTTGAGCATGACGTCCATCGACCGGTCGGGCGTCCGCACCTGGACGGTGCCGAGGGTCGCATCCCAGTGCTTCGCCACGGCCTGGAGCGTCGCGGCCGGGTCGGCTGATCGGCCGCGCCGGATCAGGTCGGCCGCAGCGGCGGCGTCCGCGGCTTCCCCGAGCAGGACGATGACCTGGGTCCGAGCTCCACTCGCCAGCTCGAAGCTCGTCTGCAGGGCGGCGCAGGGATCCATGCCGGCTCCGACCGCTCCCTGCAGCCGGTGCCCACGGGCCAGGCCCGCGGGTCGGTCCGGAGCGCCGTTGCGGCCAAGGAACTCGGTCCGGTCGGCCGTCCACGCGAGCTGCCGCCCGCCGAGGTCGAGGAAGGCGACCCGTCCGCCGAACTCGGTGTTCCAGGGGTTCCGGACGAGGATCGCCCGCGTCTCCGGGTCGAGGGCGGTCACGATCCAGGGTGCGCTCGCACCACGGGACGTCCCCATCGCCCATTCGGCGTACGCCGTGACCGACAGGCGTCGCGAGCGCCCGGATTGATTCTCGACAGTCAGCACGGAGACCTTCAGCGCGTCGTCGAGGGGCACGAACTGGGCCAGGTCGAGCTGGAGGCCGTCATGACGATGCTCGAACCGGCTGTAACCCGCGCCGTGGCGGGCGATGTAGGTCGATTCCTCGAGGCGGATCGGCTGGGCCGTCGGGCTCCACAGCTCGCCGGTCTCGTCATCACGGACGTAGATCGCCTCGCTGATCGCGTCGCTGACGGGATCATTGGACCACGGTGTCAGCTGGTTCTCGTGGCTGTTCTCGGACCACGTGTAGCCGGACCCGGATTCCGATACCTGGAACCCGAACGATGGATTGGCGATGACGTTCAGCCAGGGCGCCGGGGTCGACTGGCCAGGTCCGAGGACGGCGACGTATTCCCGGCCCGCATCGGCAAAGCCCCCGAGCCCGTTGAAGTACTCGAGCTCGGGGCGCGGAGTGGGCGCCTCCGCGCCGGCCTGCCTCGCGGTTGACGGGCTTCGGGTCGGAACGATCTTGTGCGGCCGCTCGAGGCGGACCACCTGGTCGGCGAGGGTCCCGTGATGGCTCAGCAGCACGGCCCGCGCGGCAGCCTGGAGCAGGGTCCGTTCCTCGGCGGAGAGCTGGTCGTCGCGCAGGATGTAAACGCCTCCGCGGCCCTGGTGGTCGTCGTGGACGAGGATGGACTGGCTGGTCCGGACGAGCGTCACGAGCGCATCCTGGAGGGCCGCCGCGTACGACGCGCCATGCTCATTGAGGATCACGAGGTCGACGTCGAGGAGCTTCAGCCTCCAGTACTCGTGCGCACGGAGCAGCTGACGGACGATCTCGAGATCCTCCGCTTCGTCGATGCGCACCATGATGATCGGGAGATCTCCCGAGATGCCATGAGCCCACATGGCGGGAGCCCCGCGCTCGTTGCGGGCGAGCACGGCCTCCGGGGGCCGCAGC
>JBKKBB010000024.1:0-24799 GCA_046714395.1 Candidatus Limnocylindrales bacterium
CGCTGGCGACCGCGCGGCCCCGCCGCGTCGTCCTCGTCGGGCTCGGAAGCTCCCGGTTCGCGGCTCTCGCCGTGGCCCCGACCCTGCGGGCGGCCGGCCTCGATGTGGTCGTGGAGCACGCGTCGACTCAGCGGCCGGCTCCGCTCGCGCCGGACACCCTGCTCGTGGCGATTTCGAACTCCGGCCGAACCCCGGAAGTCGTGGCTGCGGCGGCGCGAGGCCGTGCGGCCGGCATCGAAGTGCTCGCGATCACCAATGACCCTTCGTCGCCGCTGGCCGCCGCCACCGACGAGACGATGACGCTCGGGGCCGGGGTCGAGGCGAGCGGCGTCGCGTCGGTCACCTACGCGGCCACCATCGCGGCGCTGCTCCGCTGCTGCGAATCCATCGGGGCCGACATCAGCGCCGGCCGTTTGCTGGCCGAGGCCGCCGGTTTCGCGACGGAGCTGCTGGCGCGGCGCTCCAGCTGGGTGGACGCGGCCGCCGATGTCCTGGACGCGGGCTCCACCATCCATGTCCTCGCCGACGCGGGCGCCCTCGGGACCGCCGAGCAGGCAGCGCTGCTCTTCCGTGAGTGTCCGCGGCTCGGTGCCGACGCGACGGATGCCGGCGACTGGCTCCACGTCGGGATCTACACGGCGCTGCCGGGCTGCCGGGCCATTCTGTTCGCCGGGACCCCGTATGACGTCGATCTCGTGAACGTCATCCACGAGCGAGGCGGCCGTCTCGTCGCAATCGGCCCCACCGTCCCCGCGATGGCCGACTTCAGCATCCCGTACGGGGCCGGCCACGCGCTGGATCCGCTGGTCCGAGCCCTCGTCGAGCCCATCGCCTCGGGGCTCCTCGCGGCCGAGCTGTGGCGCCGGGTACGGGCGGTGGAGACGTAACTGCGAACGTGACGCCGGCCCAATCCTCGATTTGGCGCCGCGCCGGTACCATCAATCGGTGAGTTCGCCGGACCATCCACCAACCGCGCCGGACGTCCTGTACAAGGGCGCGCCGCTCGACGCCGGGCGCGGTCCCGGCCTGGGCTGCTTCTGGTTTCAGGTCGCGATCCTGATCCTGTTCCTGGCGCTCACCCCGCTGAGCGTTGCGTGGGGCTGGCCGTCGTGGCTGAGCGCGGTGCTCCTGGTGTCCGTGCTGGTCCTCCTCCTGTTCGCCGGCCAGACGGTGATCTTCCTGCTCCGGCTCATCGCCGCCGATCGGCGAGCCACGGGCCGCCGCCGGCCGCTCGCCTCGGCCACGCCGACGGTGGGGGAGCTGGAGGACCTGCACCGGGCAGCCGCCGCCGAAGCTGCCGGGCCAACCGACGACGAGTTGGCCGAGCCGCCGACCGGCGGCGTGCGAGAATAGCCTCCGGCTCAATCACCCGGTGCCCCTCGATCCCGTGCCCGACTTATTGGAGGCCCGCACGAACCGTGCCCGTGCTTGCGACCTACTTCTCCGTCCGCCGCGGCCGCGACCCGTTCTTCAAGTTCTTCATGAGGACGCTGTTCCCGCGCCAGATCAAGGAATACGAGGCCAAGTACGGGATCAAGTTCGTCGGCTGGTTCAACGTGGCATACGGCTGGGACTTCGACAACGTGATCATGCTGGACCTGCCCGACTACGCGACCCTCGACCGCCTGGAGGCGGATGAAAGCGTCCGCGCCTTCGGCCATCGTGCCGGAGAGTGGATCTTTGAACGCCACCACTCGATGTTTCTCCGGGAGCGGATGGGCCCGGATCTCGAGTTCCATGGGTAGGAGGACTTGATGGACCTGCGGCGCAATGAACTCCTCGCCGAGCTGGCCCGCGACGCCGCCTTGGAGCGATCTGATTTCCTGGTTCGTGCCGGCGAGCAGCTGGAGCGATTCCTGGGCGACCAGAAGGAGCGGATCTCGGGGCTTGGCGGCCTTGTCCTCATCGACGACGATCCGGACTACCTGGCCCTCGCCCCGGACGGGACGTTCCGGAGCCGGACCCGCAGCTACGACGAGGGGACCGGCGAGTGGCAGTCTGAAACCGAGATCATCGAGACCGGCGGCGAGCTGGTCGAGTTGTACAACCCGGCGGACCTGTTCGCGGCCTTTGCCGACGCCGCGCGTAGCGGCGTCTGGGCCGAGGCCGGTGGAGAAGAGGACGGCGATTCAGACGACGCCGGCGGACTGCGACTCGGGATCGATGGCGCTGATCCGTATGCCGGGGCCGCCGATCGATGGGCCGCCGGCCAGCCGGACGTCCCGGTCGTTGATGACGAGTCCACTGCCGCGGCCGCGCTGTACGGACTCGCACTCGACTTCCAGGAACGCAGCCAGCACGTGGAGGCCGGCCTGATCGAGCAGTTCGAGAACGCCGCTTCGGCGCTCACGAGCAAAGTCGGGACCATCGTGGTGGTGGACGATACCGATGAGCATCTCGAGCTTGCCCTGGGTGGCTTCCGCGGGAGGGTGGTCCAGGAAGGGGACAGCGGCTGGACCGAGCTGGACGGTCCGGAGACGATCGTCCGGTTCTACGACCCGACGGATGTCTTCGGCGACGTCGCCGACGCCGTTGCCGAGGCCTTCCCGGGCGCCGCCGGTGACGGCGCGGATGCAGGTGACGACGAGGCGTGACCCGCGTGTCTGCGCTCAAGCGCTCCCGATCGGCCGCGTCCCGGACCCGCTGACGTGCGCCTCATCGGCGCAGAACTGCTCGATGCCCGCGAGATCCTGCCTGGCCAGTGGCTGCAGACGTACCACGCCCCGGCGCTGGCGATCGGCTCCCGAGCCGGCCAATTTGTCCACGTTCGGACCGGTGACCTGTCCGGGCTCGTGCTGCGCCGGCCCTTCTCGATCAATACGGCCGATCCGTCACGCGGCACGATCACAATCCACTTCCGGACCATCGGGCGCGGCACGGAATGGTTCACCCACCTCCGCCCGGGCGACACCATCGACATGCTCGGGCCGCTCGGGCGGCCGTTCGAAGTGGACCCGCGCAGCCAGCACCTCCTGCTGATCGCGGGCGGACTCGGAATGGCCGGCGTCCGCTCGCTGGCCGATGAGGCGATCCGCAACGGGCAGCAGGTGACCCTCCTCTTCGGGGCCGCCAGCGCGCGCGAGGTGTATCCGACGTCCCTCCTCCCGGACGAGGTCGAATACGTGGTGGCCACGGACGATGGATCCATGGGCCACCACGGGTACGTCACGGAGCTCATGCCGGAATACGAGGGGTGGGCCGATCAGGCGTTCGCCTGCGGTCCCGAGCCGATGCTCCGAGCGCTCTCGCGGCTCGCCGCGACGAGGAGGGCACGCCTGGGCGTCGCCAAGCTGGGCCGCAGACGCGGCGGCGGCAAGCCCGTCGCCGCTGGATCTCCCCTGGCTCGGCGCAAGGCGTTCCTGCAGGTCTCGATGGAGCAGCGCATGGGTTGTGCCGTCGGCGCCTGTCTCGGCTGCGTGGTCATGGCCACGAGCGGCGTCCCGCAGCGGGTCTGCCGGGAAGGTCCCGTCTTTTCGTCCGAGGAACTCGACTGGGAAGGGGGATGGGGTCGATGAAGGCCAGGCGCCGCGTCGTCACCTCCACAGGCAACCCCCTCTCGACGCGTCGAACGCCGACCGTTCGGAAGTTCAAGTCGGCGATCGTCCCGGCCCGGTCCGGGCCGGCCATCCAGTCCCGTCCGGCATCGTCGCCCGCCGGAGCGGCGTCGTCGGTTGACGGCGCGCTCGGTGGGCCGGCCGTCGACCTGTCGGTCGATCTCGGGCGGGGCCTGATCCTCCCGAATCCGATCCTGGTCGCCTCCGGGACGTTCGGTTATGGGATCGAGTACGGCGAGGTCGTGGAGGTCGATCGCCTCGGTGGCATCTGCTGCAAGGGCACGACTTTGCGGCCGCGGATCGGAAACCCGACGCCGCGAGTGACCGAGACGCCGGGCGGCATGCTGAATTCGATCGGGCTGCAGAACCCGGGCGTCGACGCGGTCATCGAAAAGTACGCGGAGACCTGGGCGTCCTGGCGGGTGCCGGTCATCGTCAATGTCGCCGGCGAATCCGTGGACGACTATGTCGAGGTTGCCCGGCGGCTGGACGGGGTGCCCGGCGTTGCCGGGATCGAGCTCAACATCTCCTGCCCCAACGTCGGGCGCGGCGGCCTCCAGTTCGCGATTGACGCCGACGCGGCGGCTGCCGTCACGGCCGCGGTCCGGCACGCAACGGACCTGCCGCTCCTCGTCAAGCTCTCGCCGAACGTCGCGGACGTCCGTCCCATCGCGCGGGCGATCGCGGGCGCCGGGGCGGACGCGCTGACCGCGGTGAATACCTTGTCCGGGATTGCCGTGGGTCCGGCCCGCGACCGGCCGTTGCTCGGAAACATCTACGGCGGGCTGTCGGGCCCGGCGATCAAGCCCATCGCGCTGCGCGTGGTCTACGAGGTCTGCCAGGTGGTGGACATCCCGGTCATCGCGATCGGCGGGATCACGGACCTGTCCGACGTGCTGGACTTCCTGGCGGTCGGCGCCGTGGCCATCCAGGTCGGTACGGCGATCTTTGCGGATCCGACGCTGCCGGTCCGCCTCGTGGACGAACTGGCCGCGGTCTGTCGCGCGCGTGGCCATGCATCGCACCAACCCCTGATCGGCACGGCGCTCCCGAAGCACGCGTCCGCACCATCCTCGAAGGGCGTCGAATACCGACCCTGACGCGCTCGTACACTCGCCCTGATATGACCACGCTCAAGTCCTCGGTCGATCTCGCCGCCCGCGCCGAGATCGCGCGCCGGACCGAGGCGCTCTTTCGCGCCTCGGGGGCCCTTCGCGACGGCCACTTCCTGCTCAAGAGCGGTCGTCATTCCGATGCGTATCTCGAGAAGTTCGCCGTGCTCTCGGATCCAGCCGCAACGAGCGAGCTGTGCGCCTTCTGGGCCGCGCGGCATGTCGGTCCGGATGGTGCCGCCAACGTCGACGTCGTTGCCGGCCCCACGACGGGCGGCATCATCCTCGCCTTTGAGACGGGCCACCAGCTGGGGACGCCGGCCATCTTCGCGGAGGAGAGCAGGCGAGCGGACGGGACGGCTCAGCGGGAATTCCGGCGCGGATTCCGAATCGAACCGGGCCAGCGGGTGCTCCTGGTGGACGACATCCTCACCACCGGCGGATCCCTCCTGGCGATGATCCCGGCCGTGGAGGCCATGGGTGGGGAGATCGTCGAATGCGCGATCCTGGTGGATCGCAGCGGCGGGATGCCGACGCTCACGTCACCCTCGACCGGGCGGGTCTACCCACTCCGGGCGTTGTGGGTGATGGATCTCGCGACGTACGAACCAGGGGTCGCGAGCTGCCCGCGTTGCGCCGATGGCACCCCCCTGCACGCGCCGGGCAGCACGGGAGTGGCCGCCGGGGGGTGACCACGGGTCGGGATCAGACCGGCGGGTAGAATGGCCCCGCCCCGCCCATCTCTCCTTCCCTGGAGTCCTCGTGACCCGTTTCCAGCGACTCGCCGGTGCAACCGTGCTCACGACGCTCGTGCTCGTCACGCTCGGCGTGATCGTGAGGGTCACTGAGTCCGGGGTCGCCTGCCCGACCTGGCCCGGCTGTTTTGCCGGCCAGTTCCTGCCCGGCCTCGACGCGGACTACCACGTCTGGCTGGAGTGGATCCACCGGACGGTGGCGGTGGTGATCGGCTTCCTGATCGTCGGGCTGGCCGCGGTCGCGGTCCGGGACCATCGCGATCGCCCCTCGATCCTGTGGCCGTCGGTCGCGGCGGTCGCGCTCGTCGTCTACCAGGCCTATCTCGGCCGCGAAACCGTGCGTCTCGGCAACTCCGGAGAGAGCGTCACGGCCCACCTCGCCGCGGCCATGGCCCTCGTGGGGGTGCTCGTGTTCCTCCTGGTCCGACCCAGCTATCCGGCTCGATTCAGGGGACGCGCGGGCAGTCAACGGTTCACCTTGCTCACCATCCTCGGCGCAGCGACGACGTTCGTGCTCCTCCTGTTCGGGTCCAACGTGACCGCGCTCAACGCCGGACTCGTGTTCACGGACTGGCCGCTGATGTCCGGCGGCCTGTTCCCGTTTGATTCGTCGATCCCCAGGGACGTCGCCGTGTTGACGACGACGCACGCCCTCCACCGCTACGTCGCGGCCGTCGTCTTCGCAATCCTGCTCGGGATCGTCATCGCGGCACGGCGCCGGCAGCCCCGGAACACGCGGTTCGTTGCCATGGCCAATGGCCTTGCCGTCCTGTACGGCATCCAGATCGTGATCGGCGGCCTGCAGGTGCTGACGCTCCTGTCCGGCTGGTCGCAGACCCTCCATGTCGCCATCGGGGCGATCCTGTGGGGTGGTGCCGTTGCCCTCGCCACGGCCGCCTACTACACGGCACGGCTGGAACCGGGACGTCCGGTCGAGGAGTCTGCACCGGACCCTCCCGAGGGTGCCGCTGCCGCGGACGCTGCCGCCGCATTGACGAGCGGCCTCGCCGGGCGCTCCACCCGGGCCACCATCCGCGCCTACGTCGCGCTGACCAAGCCGCGAATCATCGAGCTGCTGCTCGTCACGACGCTCCCCGCGATGGTGCTCGCCACCCGCGACACGCCGGGGATTCAGCCGCTCGACTGGCTGTGGCTGACTGCCTGGACCCTCATCAGCGGCACGCTCGCGGCCGGGGCCGCCAATGCGATCAACCAGTATCTCGACCGCGACATCGACGAGCGGATGGTCCGGACCCGGCGTCGGCCGTTGCCGGCGCACGACATCAGCCCGGAACGGGCGCTCAACTTCGGGATCGTGCTGGCCCTCATCTCGATCGGCCTGATGGCCTGGTTCGTCAACCTGGTGGCCACGTTCCTGACGATTCTCGCTATCGCCTTCTATGTCTTCGTCTACACGATCATGCTCAAGCGGAGCACGCCCCAGAACATCGTGATTGGGGGGGCCGCCGGCGCGCTTCCGCCGGTCATCGGCTGGGCGGCCGTGACGGGCGAGGTCGGCCTGCCCGCCGTGATGCTCTTCCTGCTCGTCTTCTACTGGACGCCGCCGCACTTCTGGGCGCTCGCGCTGCGCATTCGCGGCGACTACGCTTCCGCCGGCGTTCCGATGCTCCCGGTGGTGCGGGGCATCGCCGAGACGAGCCGCCAGATCGCCCTGTACACCGCGCTGCTCGTGGCGATCTCACTCGTCTTCGCCGTCGTGGCCCAGATGGGCCTGATCTACTTCGCCGCGGCGGTCGTGCTCGGGGGCCTGTTCCTGTGGCGCGCCTTCGTGCTCTGGCGGCAGGGATCGGCACCCGACGCGTCGACTGCCCAGGCGATCCGCCTGTATCGCTACTCGATCAGCTACCTCACGCTGCTGTTCGTGGCGATCGCGGTCGACGCCGTTGTCTCGCTGCCCATCGGCTGACCGGGAATCGCGCCCGAGGCGCCGGCGTCTGGCTCGCAGGACCCGTCAGCCGGGTCGCTCGATGTCGCGAAGGAGGGCTTCGGCGGTCAGCGGCTCACCCAGGAACTCGAGGAGGATCGAGCGCGGCGTCCGCGCACCCGCGAAGCGAAGCAGCCGTTCCGACACAAACTCGTACCAGCCGGGATCGCCGCTGGACCAATCACCACGCTGCTCGCGAATCCTCGCCCGGACCGCGGCGACCATGATCGCACCGAGGGCGTAGTTGGCAAGGTAGCCCGGACCGTCGATCAGCTGGCCACGCCCGGCCCACCACGCCCACTCCGGGTGGCCCTTGACCCCGAGATCGCGTTCGGCGATCTCAGCCCAGACCTTGTTTGGTGATCGATCCGGATGGCGGTGGAGCTCGACCTCGAACAGCGTCCAGGCCGCATCGAGGATGACGCTCCCGAACCGTGCCACCATCGATTCGCGAGCGGAGACCTCCACCCCGAGATGTTCCCGCAGGAGCGCCGGTTCATGGGCGGACCAGCCGACGACGTCGGCCACGGCTTCGACGAACGCCGTCTGGTTGGGTGGCCACGAGAAATGGGCCGGACGGGCTCGCAGCGCCGCGTAATGCAGGGCGTGCCCGCTCTCATGGAGCAGCTCCTCGAGGTTGCCGATGCCGCCCTCCGCGTAGGTCGCGAAGACCCACGGGATCGCCGCGGTCCACGTGCCATCCGACCCCTGGCGCGCGACATCCTCGGTCACGGTGAACGCGGTGGGGATGACCGGCCGATCCGGGCGCGGGTGAATGTCGTAGTGGATGCGCAGGGCGGCAGGGTCGGCGCCGATGGCCCGGAGATGGGCATCGTTGATCTCGCGCAGCCGGCCGACCGGGATCAATGGATCGAGGCGGCGCGCCAGGCCGCCGACCAGGTGGCGGTAATCCCACGGCTCCACGAGATCGGGCCCCACGGCGATAGACCGGAAGGCGGCCATCACGGCGCGCATGGTCGGCTCGACGGCAGCTGGGTCCATGCCCAGGGCGGCCGCGTTCGCGTCGATCGGGGAGCCCTCGGCTGCCCAGCGCGCCACCGACGCCAGCAGGAGCCGGCGGTACGGACTCCCCGCGCCGTCATCGGGATGGACCGCGTTCCAGGCGGGCTCCATGGCGAGGAAGATCCGCCGCCTGGCCTGGCCATCCGCTTCCTGCGCGAGGCGGGTGGTCGCGGTCAGCCGATCCAGGACGTGGCCGTCAACGGACAGGTTCGCCATCGCCGCACCCCAGGCTTCAAAGGTGGCGCGACGCAGGGTACCGAGATCGGCAGGCTCGGCGATCCCAGCCGGGCGGTGGTTCGAGGGGGGCTCGAAGACCCGCCCATCGAGTGGCTGCGCCCACGCATCGAGGTCCGGCAGACAGGCGCGAATGGCGTTCAGGGCATCCCGGTCGGCCGGGCTCAGTCCGCCTGCGGAGGCACCAGACAGTTGCTCGGCCAGGGTGGTCCGCGCCGCGACGAGGGTGGCCGAGAGCTCCACGTCCCGTTCCGGCGGCGCGCCTCGGTGGTGTCCGACCATCCATGCGCCCCACGCCTCGAGATAGGCGGCGTAGGAAGCCTCTACGCGCGGGAAATCCGGGGTGTCTCCGGCCTGCATGCGGCCATCGTACGGGCGCCGTCGCCCGTTGGGCGGCCGCTCCCGAGGCTACTCGCCCACCGACCCGGGACTGCCGTCCATCGTCCGCACGGCCCGACGGCGCGATACCCGGCCCTCGCGGTCGAACACGCCGAGCATCACCTGGACGACCGGTCCGATCCCGAACGCGAAGACCACGGTCCCGAGACCGATGGTCCCGCCGAGCAGCCAGCCGATCCCCAGGACGCTGATCTCGATGGCGGTTCGCGACCGACGAATCGACCAGCCGAACCGATGGTTCACGCCCATCATCAGCCCATCTCGAGGGCCGGGCCCGAGATCCGCGGCGAGGTAGAGCCCCGACCCCAGCCCGATGACCAGGACGCCCGCGACCATCTGGACGAGTTGGGCCGCCGGAAGGGTCTGCGTCGGGACGAGCGCGTTGCCGAGGTTCGTCGCCGTGCCGATCAACGCAACGTTGAGCAGCGTCCCGATCCCGGGTCGCTCGCCGAGCGGCCACCACAACGCCAGGATCGGCAGTCCGAGCAGGATCGAGACGGTCCCCATCGGGATGCCGGTCCGGAACTGGAGGCCCTCGTGGAGGGCTTCCCACGGCCCAAGCCCGAGCCCCGCCCGGGCCATCAGGGCGATCCCGAATCCAAAGGTCAGCAGGCCGACCAGGAGGCCCGGCAGCCGCGGCAGGATGGCCCGGGATACAAAGCGATGACGGAGATTCAAGTCGGGCACCTCGTGGATGGTAGCGCCCGGCGTGTCTCGATCCGCTCGTGCACACTTGCCCGATGCACCTGCACTTCCTCGGTGGCGCTGCCACGGTCACCGGGTCCCGATTTCACCTGACCACGGAGCGGGCCAGCATCCTGATCGATTGCGGCATGTTTCAGGGGGCGCCCAACGAGTCCGTCCGCAACCGAATCCCGCTTGGTTTCGATGCCTCTGAGCTGCACGCGATCCTGATCACGCATGCGCATCTCGACCACTGCGGGCTCCTCCCGCTGGCCGTCAAGATGGGGTTTCGGGGGCCGATCCACCTGACCGTCGCCACGGCGGAACTGGCCGAGCTCGTGCTGCTGGACAGCGGCCGGCTCCACGAGGAGTTCGCCAAGCGCGGCTCTCGATGGGAAGCCAGGCATCCCGATGCGGCGATCACCGAGGACGAGGACGCGGCCCATCGGTATGTGGGCGCCCTCGATCTGGCCAACGAAGAGGACGATGCGGATGGGCATGACTCCCGCGGCGTCGGCCTCGACGCTGACACGCATGTCTCCCGAGGCACGCTTCGCTTCGTGACCGGCTCGCTCAAGACCGGCGAGCACGTCCAGACGATCATCGAGCCGGCCGAAGATCCTGAATCGGTCGCTTCGGACCCCGAGGCGGCACTGCGGGCCGAACACCCGGATCTGCTGATCGATTTGGACGCTCCGCTCTACACGGAGCGGGAGGCAGCCGCGGTCCTGCCGCTGTTCCGGACCGTCCGCTACGAGGACGAGATCGAGGTGGCGCCGGGGATCCACGCCACGTTTCTCGACGCCGGACACATCCTGGGCTCTGCGATCATCCGGCTGCGCGTGCAGGAGATCGAGGGCGGACCCGAGCGGATCATCGTGTTCTCCGGTGACCTCGGGCGACCGGGCGCACCGATCCTCCGGGATCCGACCGTGCTGACCAGGGCCGACTACGTGTGCGTGGAATCCACCTATGGCGGTCGCGAACACGAGCCGGCGGCCGAGGCCCTCAGGACCCTCGCCGACGCGGTCCGCGAGGTCGAGGCGAGCGCCGGCGTCCTGCTGATCCCGTCGTTCGCGATCGGACGGACCCAGGACATTGTCTGGGAGCTCGATCGGCTCATCGACGAGGGCCAGATCCCGCTCCTCCCGCTGTACCTCGATTCGCCGATGGCCTCGAAGGCCTCCGATGTGTATCGGCGGCACACCGAGCTCTACGACGACGAGACGGCCGCCCTGTTCCGATCCAGCAAGACGCCGCTCGATTATCCGAACCAGACGATCACGAACAAGCTTGACGCGTCCAAGGCGATCGCCCGGGCCGCTCGGCCGTACATGATCGTGGCCTCCAACGGCATGCTGACCGGTGGCCGGGTCGTGGGGCACCTGCGCGAGCTCATCGACGACCCGACGGCCACGATCCTGTTCGTCGGGTATCAGGGCCGTCAGACCCTCGGCAGTCGTCTCCAGGCCGGGGCCGAGACGGTGAAGCTGGACGGACAGGTCCGCCGGGTCCGTTGTCGGATTCGATCCATCAGCGGGTTCTCGGCGCACGCCGACGAGCCGGCCCTGCTCGCCTGGCTCGGCCAGTTCGGCACGGGCCTCGAGGCCGGCCAGCCCGGGTTTCCGCGGGTCGTCTTCCTTGTCCATGGGGATCCGGACGCGCAGCAGGTGCTCGCGCCCAAGGTCGAGGCGCTCGGTTTCGAGGTCCACGTCCCGACCTGGCACGAACGCGTGCCGCTCGACTGAGTCCGCATCGGCGGCGCGCGCGAGGCCCGTGCCGGTACACTCTGGCGCAATGAAGCTGTTGACCGCGTTCGTCCAGGAAACCGACGCCCTGGCCGTGTCCGAGGACCTTCGTGCCCACGGGCACCGGTTCACGCGGATTCCGTCCGTGGGCGGATTCCTCGAAGAGGCCAACGAAACCTTCGTCCTGGCGGTCGCCGACGATCAGCTCGACGACGTGCTGGCCTCGTTCGAGCGCAGCTCACAGGCCCGCGAGGTGGAGCTCCCGATCAGCCTGCGCGAGCGCCTCGAGGATTGGCGGGCCCGGACGGTCCGCCACGGCGGCGCGACGATCCTGATTTCGGACCTCGAGCGCCTTCACCAGACCTGAGGCTGGGTCTCGGGCGTTCAGTCCAATACCGCCTCGAGGCGCCACCCGACGGCGTCAGGCGCGGGACCGCGGCTTCGTCCTCGCGGCGATCCGCTCGATGGCCCCGGTCCAGCCGGGATCGAAGGGTCGGCCCGGCGCATCGAGATCCAGGACGACCGGCGCGTGGTCCGATGGCGTCGGCGGGCCCTTGCGCGCCTCCCGGTCGATGTCGCCCCAGATGACCCGGTCGGCGACGGCTTTCGTCGCATACAGGAGGTCGATCCGCATGCCCTCGTTGCGGTGGAACATGCCGGCGCGATAGTCCCACCAGGAGAACCGTCCCGGCGCCGGCTGGACGCGCCGAAAGGCGTCCTCGAGCCCCCAGGCCCGGAGCCGCGCCAGCGCCGCCCGCTCCGGCCCCGAAACGTGCGTCCCGCCGTGGACCGCCGCAACGTCCCAGACATCCTCGTCCGCCGGCGTGACATTGTAGTCGCCCCCCAGGATCAGCGGCTCGCCGGGAGATCGGGTTTCCGCGAGCCAGCGGGACAGCCGCTCAAACCAGCGGAGCTTGCCCGCATAGAACGGCGAGTCCACGACCCGCCCATTCGGCGCGTAGAGCGAGACGACCCGAACCCCGCCACAGACGGCCGAGATCATCCGGGCCTCACCGAACGGATCGAAGTCCTCCTCTGACAGCGCGACCGTCGCGCCCGACGAGCTGTCCCGGACCGGGCCGTCGCCGAAGTTCGTGATGATCTCCTCGGCGCCGACCCGCGTGGCGATCGCGACACCGTTCCAGCGGCCCTCGCCGTGGTGGACGAGGTCGTAGCCGAGCATCCTGAAGGGCATCACCGGGGCATCGACATCGGCCAGCTTGGTCTCCTGCAGGAGCACCACATCCGGCGCGACCTTGGCCAGCCAGGCTTCGAGGAACTCCATCCGGGCCTTCAGCGAGTTGATGTTCCAGGTAGCGATCCGCATCACGCGACGATCCGCGCTCAGTACCGACGGCCGCGCTGACGTGCAAGGTCGAACGTGGCCGTGTCCGCGACCGCCATGACGGCCATCGTCCCCGCCTGGACCGGGTCACTGACCACCAGGTCGGCGACGTCGGTGATCGAACCGACCATGTTGAGACAGATGATCGGAATGCCCTGCTCGCGGAGCTCACGGGCTGCGACGGTGATCTCGCCGCCCATGATCGACCCGGCAAGCACGAGCAAACGGGCGCGCGGCAGATCGGCAACCGCGCGGACGGCGGCGGCGATGTCCTTCTCGCCGACGAGGGCAATCGTGTCGACCGAGATGCGCTCCCCGCGGAGATTGTGGCGATCCGCCTCGCTCACGGCTCCAAGGGCCACCTGACCAACTTGCGCCCCCGCGCCGATTACGATGACGCGCTTGCCGAAGATCCGGTCGAGCGATCGAGTCAGGCGGTGCGCCTTGACGCCCGGTGACCCGTGGAGTGTGCGAACGAGGCGATCCTCGTCGAGGCCCTCGACCTCGATCTCGATCTCCACGGTCCCCGAAACCGTGGCCTCGGCCGCCGCCTGGGCGTCCGCCGTGGTCGTTCCATCGCCTGCAACGTCCAGACCGGCGTCGAGTCGGCGCACCGTCGACAGGGTGCGCAGCACGCCGCCGGCTGCCTGCAGCCGGGTGATCAGCGCCGGAATGGCCTGCGCGCCGTCATCGACGATCGCGCGGGCAGCGACGGTGATTGGGAGCGTCGAACGACGGGCCATCTGGTTGAGTCCAGTCGCGCGATCAGCGGGCGTGAACGTCGGCGACGCTCAGGTCGCGCGGGTCCGTCCCATCCGATGCGTCGTGCTCCTCATACGCCAGGGCGAGCGCCTGAAACGCGGAGCGGGTCGCGGCCGGGTCGGACGTCGTGAGCATCAGCGCCCCGTCCGTATCCTCGGCGACGCCGACGATACCGGTGATGTTGACCGACCGTTCGGCGAGCGCCGACGCGACACGCGCCAGCGAACCTGGGCTGTCGCTCAGCTGGACCGTGAACCAGACCGACACCGGGCACCTCCTGTGTCGCTGATGGTAGCCGACCCGCTACCCTTCGCCCGATGCCGCTGCCGATCGTCGCCTACCGCCTCATCGGTCGATTCTCCGTCTCCCGATTCGACCGGATCCTGCACCCGTTCCTGTATCGGCGGTTGCGCGGCCGGGGGCTCCTCGGCCGGATCCTCGGCTGCGACATGGTCCTGATGACGACGACGGGACGCCGCTCGAGGGTGCCGCGGACGGTCGCCCTGTTCGCCTTCCCCGTGGCCGGACACGCGGGATCCTGGGCGGTCATCGCCTCGCGTGGCGGGAGCGGCCAGATCCCGGCGTGGTATCGCAACCTCAAGGCCACCCCGCGCGTGGAGGTCCAGGTTCAGGGTAGAACCCAAGTCGCTCGTGCTCGCGAAGTCTTCGGCATCGAGTACGAAACGATCTTCGAGCAGGCAGCGCGGGCATTTCCGGGCTTTCGTCTGTATCGGGCCGAGGCGACCCAGCACGTCCCGATCGTGGTCCTCGAGCCGGGGGATCCCGGCGGGCCCGGCGACACCGATGAGCCCGGCGACCCCGACGAGCTGGTGCCGGCCCCGTGAGTCCGAACAAGGCGCCCGGCCCGCCCGGCCCGCTCATCCAGGTATTCGGTCGCGAGGATTCGTCGGCTACCCGGGCAGCGCTGCGGTTCTTCAAGGAGCGTCGTGCGAGCGTCCAGTTCATCGACCTCCGGCGCAAGCCGATCGCGCCGGGCGAACTGCGGCGGTTCGTCGAACGCCTCGGAGCCGCCAGGCTTGCCGATACCGGGGGTCGCGCCTGGCTTGATGCCGGCCTCAGCTATCTCTCGATGCCCGACGCCGAGCTGGTCGAGCGCCTGCTGGCAGACCAGCGGCTGCTGCGACTTCCGTTGGTGCGCATCGGACGGGATTGTGCGGCCGGCCGCGACGAGGCCGCCTGGAAGGCGCTCCTGACTTCAGCCTGAGGCTCGCGCGCTCAGGTACCCCGAGTCCGGCGCGCCCGGACGGCGAGGACAAGGCCGAGGACGATGAAGGCCGCCCCGATCACCGCCCACCTCGGGTCGCCGATCATGAAACTCTCCCCGGCGCTGAGGATGCCGAGGCCCTGGAGCATCCAGACGAGACCGGTGAGGCCGACGGCGATCGCGAGCACCGGCGAGAGCGATGAGCGGCGACGACTCGGCCCCGGCCGGCCGACGGGGTCGGGATCGATGGTCGGGCGTGGATCGTTCATGGGCGTAGGATGCACCCTGGCCCTCGAACCCGGCAGCCCGGAGGATCTCAGCGTGGCGAGCAGCGACCAGCCCGGCGAACCCATCAGCGATCACCGTCGCAGCGGGCGCCTGACCTTCGGTCCGCAGGCCGCCGCCAAGATGGACCGCGACTCCACGATGACCGCGGATCGAAAGCTCCTCGAGCGCTCGGAGCGGCCTGCGTTTCTCAACACCGATCCGTGGCGGGCATTGCGCATCCTGGCCGAGTTCGTCGAGGGATTCGACGCGCTGGCAAACCTCGGGCCGGCGATCACGGTGTTCGGCTCCGCGCGGATCGGACCCGATTCTGCGACCTACGAGCAGGCCCGGGAGATCGCTCGGCTGCTCGCGCTGGAGGGTTACGCGATCATTACCGGCGGCGGACCGGGCGTCATGGAGGCCGCGAACCGAGGCTGCCAGGAGGGCGGCGGGATGTCGGTCGGCTGCAACATCGAGCTGCCCCATGAGCAGAGCATCAACTCATATGTGGATCTCGGGGTGGAGTTTCGCTACTTCTTTGCCCGCAAGACCATGTTCGTGAAGTACGCCGATGCGTTCGTCATCCTGCCCGGCGGGTTCGGGACGATGGACGAGCTGTTCGAGGCGCTCACGCTGATCCAGACCGGCAAGATCCGCCACTTCCCGATCATCCTGGTCGGGACGGAATTCTTCTCCGGCCTGCTGGGCTGGCTGCGAGGACGCTTGGTGGCGGACGGGATGATCGACCCTCAGGATGTCGACCTCATCTCGGTGACCGACGATCCGGCCGAGGTCGTCGAAATCGTGCTGCGTTCGTCCCGGCGCCGGCTGGCACCGCCGGCGGGCTGAAGATCGGGCCGATCTCCGAGGTCGCCGCGGCCGCCGCGTGGCCGGCTCAACCCTGCGGAACGGCCACCTCAATCACGCCGTTCAGGATCCGGACCGGGTAGTACCGAAACCGGCGGACGCGCGTGAGTCGACGAGCATCGGCCTTGATGCCGGGGATGTCCGCCTTCGCCTCGCGTCCCCCCGGCGTCCAGGGAGCGTGGTAGATCCCATCGGCATCAAGCCCGCCGGTGGTGGGCATCTGGACGGGGTCCCCGCTGCACAGGTTGAAGCGGCCCTCATGGAGCGGGCACTGCACGACGCATCCGTCGAGCTGCCCCAGGCTCAGGGGTGCCGCCATGTGCGGGCAGCGATCGTCCACCGCGACGATGCCCTCACCCGTGTGCGCGATGAGCAGATCGAGGTCGCCCAGCGTCACGCGCCGGAGGGAGCCGGCCGGCAGCTCCCGCACAGCCAGCATCACAACCCAGGTGGCGTCCGCCGAGCCGATCACCGTGAGTTCCGGCGGAAACGGCGCGACGGCTGCCTGGTCGGTGCTCATGTGTCAGCCAGCGTAGCGCAGGCAACAAGACGATCCCGCCGTGGGTGGGGCGACGGGAGCGCAATCCGGGACCACGTGGCTCAGACGGAGGAGGCGGCCGCCGGCTGTTCGGCACCGGATGTTCGTCGGAGCGGGAGCTCGCGCATGAACAGGCCCGCCATGAGGCCCAGGGCCGTTGCCCCGACGGCGATCCAGAAGGTATTCGCGATCGCCAGGCTCATGGCGTTCGCAAACGCCTGATCGAACTGGGCCACGAACGGCTGAATGAAGCCCTGGAAGCTCTCGGGGACCTGCCCCACGATCGCTCCGCCAAAGCTCTTGCCGACGCCGGCCTGGTTGTTCAGGTCGATGCCCTGACCGCCCTGGATCGACGCGTTGAAGGCGGCCTGGAACTGCTCGATCGCCGGGCGAGCCGCCTCGGGGGCCTGACCCGCCATCGACGCGAACACGGCGTCGGTCTGGGCCGGCAACTCCTCGATCAGACCCTCCCCGAACCTGGTGCCGGCGATCGCGAGGCCAACGGAGCCTCCGATCTGGCGGAAGAAGGTCAGGTTGCTGGTGGCCACCCCGAGCTTGGCGAATGGGACGGCGTTCTGGACGATGATCGTGAACACCGACAGCGTTGGCCCGATCCCGAGACCGGCCACGAACATCCAGAGGAACAGCATCGGGTATTCGGTGTCCGCGCGCAGCTGCGTCAGCAGGGTGATCCCGACCGTCATGGACAGGAGGCCCGCCATCACGAGCGCCTTGTACTTGCCCGTCCTGGAAACGAGGGCACCGGCGACGATCGAGCTGCCGATCAGGCCGATCAGCATCGGGAAGATCAGGTAGCCGGAAGCGGTGGCCGTCTCCTGCCGGACGACCTGGAACCAGCGCGGCAGGAAGATGATGGCGCCGAAGAACCCGAAGCTCACGAAGAACGTGGCCAGGATCGACGAGACATACGTTCCGTTGCGCCACAGGTCGAGCGGCACGATCGGTTCCTTGGCCCGCGACTCGACGAGCACAAAGAGCGCGCTCAGGGCGAGCCCGATCGCGATAAAGTCGCCGACGACGAGGTCGGCCCAGTCGCCGGTTTGCTTGTTGGTCAGGCCGACCAGCAGGAACCCGATCGCCACGGTGAACACCAGGGCACCGAGGTAGTCCAGGTTCTTCGAGGCGCTGGAGCGCTTGATCGTGGGCAGCAGCCTCCAGATCACGGCCAGGCTGATGATCCCGACCGGGACGTTGACAAAGAAGATCCAGTGCCAGCTGACGTTGTCGGTCAGGAAGCCGCCGAGGCCCGGCCCGATCAGGAATGAGATTCCGAACACCGCGCCGAACAGGCCCTGGTACTTGCCGCGCTCCGCGGGCGTGAACAGGTCTCCGATCACCGCGAGGGCAATCGGGAACAGGGCGCCGGCACCGAGGCCCTGAACGCCGCGGAACAGGATCAGCTGCCACATCTCCTGGCTCAGACCGGACAGGACCGAGCCGATCAGGAACAGGCTGATTCCGATCATCAACATCGGCCGTCGGCCGTAGATGTCCGAGAGCTTTCCGTAGAAAGGAACGGTGATCGTGCTGGTCAGCAGGTAGATCGTCACGACCCAGGTGTACAGGTCGTTGCCGCCCAGCTCGGTGACGATCCTGGGCAACGCGGTCCCGACGATCGTCTGGTCGAGCGCGACGAGAAACAGCCCCAGGAGGACCGCTCCCAGGATCTCCAGCTTCTGTCGCCGGCTCAGGCCGAGCGCCGGATCCTCCGCAATTGACGGCGTCTGGGCCCCGGTCTCGGCGGGAAACGATTCCATGCGTGTCAGACCCTTTCTTCGGTGGCAGATCGATGTCCGTGCGCGTGACCCGCCCCAACGTCGGATCCGAATTCGGCCTCGACGGCCGAGCGGATATCCGCGATGGCAGCGGCCACCCGGTCCAGTTGTGGTGTGGCGAGGTGGCCCAGAACCGCGTGGAGCCGGTCCTGCTTGAGGGCTTCAATCGCTTCTAGCGCCTCGGCGCCGGACTCGCTGAGATGCACCTCGACGACGCGACGGTCGTCAGCCACGCGGCCTCGATCCACGAGTCGGCGTTCCTCCATGCGATCGACGATCCCGGTCGCGCTGCTCATCGACACATCGAGCAACTCGGCCAGCTTGCTCATGTGCAGGTCGCCGTGATGCTGGAGCAGCCACATGACGTGCATATGCGTCATGCTCACGCCCGACTTCACGAGCCGGCCCGTGCCGGCGCACCGAAATCCCGCGATCATGTCGTGTAGATCCGCGGCGATGGACGCGGCAGTGGTTTCCTTGTCCCGAACAGTTGTCGTCTGGTCAATAGTTCGCATGCAGTAAACAATCTACCAAGGGCCCGGCATCCGCGTCAAATCCCGGGCGCACGGATGCCGACGGAGGGAACGAGCCGATGCGCTTCGCGCTGATGATCGAGGCCCAGCAGGGCCTGTCCTACCTGGACCAGCTCGCCATCGTCCGCCGGGCTGAGGCGGCCGGCTTCGAGGCGTTCTTTCGGAGCGACCACTACGCGAGCTTCCCCGGGCCTGCCGACGGACCCACCACCGACGCCTGGACGGTCCTGGCCGGACTTGCCCGGGAGACGGAGCGGATTGCGCTTGGCGTGCTCGTGAGCCCCGTGACCTACCGGCACCCGGGTTCATTCGTGAAGGTCGTAACGACCGTTGACGAGATGAGTCGTGGGCGCATCGAGGTTGGCGTCGGCGCAGGCTGGAATGTCGACGATCATCGCCCGCTGGGCCTGGCATTTCCGGACATCAAGGCCCGCGCGGACCTGCTGGAAGATCAGCTCGCCCTGCTCCACGGGCTATGGACGGAGCCCGATGGCTGGTCGTACGAGGGCCATCAGATCAGCGTGGAGAACGGATTCCTGCGGCCGAAGCCGGTGGACGCGCCGGGTCGGCCCCGGACGGCTACTGGGGCCGTCCGGCCCCGCATCATCGTCGGCGGCCCAGGCTCACCTCGTTCATTCCGGCTCGCAGCGCGCTACGCCGACGAGTTCAATCTCAACGGGTCGTCGCCGGAGCGAGCAACGGAGCAATACGCCCTCCTGGATCAGGCGTGCCGTGACGCCGGACGCGATCCGGGGACGCTGACGCATTCCTCGATGATCGGGGTCCTGGTCGGAGCCGATCGTGTCGAGGTCGCGCGGCGGCAGTCTGCGGTGCTCCGCTCGCTCGGCGTGCCGGAGGAGGGCGGGTCAGACTGGTACGAGGACCGTCAGAGGCGCTGGATCATCGGCACGCCCGACGAGGCCCGGGCGATGATCCGCAGGTACGCCGACGCCGGCGTGGAGCGGATCATGCTCCAGGACTTCCTGCCCCGGGATCTTGAGATGGTGGACCTCATGGGCGCGGAGCTTCTCGGGAAGGTGTAGGCAGGGCCGGTTCGCGGTCGCTGGACGGAGGCCGATGCCGCCGCCGGGTCTGCAGTCAGTCGGTCAACGGGCGCGGTCGAAGGCAAGCTCGATCGTGAGCCGTATCGAGGCACCCGGGTCGAGCAGGTGCAGCCCGTGCGGCTCGCCGGCCAGGAGCCGCCGCAGGCCCTGGGGCGCGTGTGTCTGCGCCTCGATCGCGACAGCGTCGATGTTGCTCGGACTCGCGGCAACGATGCAGAGGCCCGCCTCCGAGCGCGCGCGCAGCACGCAGTTGATCCCGAGAGTCGGCCAGCGGAGACGAACCGCCGGATCGCCCACGTCCAGCCAGGCGGCGTCGACGTCATCGGGCAGCGGGCCCATGGCCCGCTGGTCCAGCGCGCCGCCGACCGGCTCAATCTCGGCGCGCGCATCGATGTTGGATGCAAGAACGCTGGCCGCGTTGATCTGTACTTCCAACGGGCGGCGGAACCATGGGTGGAGACCCAGACCGCCGGGCATCGAGGTGTCGGCCAGGTTCGTGAGCGACTGCTCGATTATCAGCACTGCGTCCTGGATCTCCACATGCAGGCTCGATTCGTACCGCCATGGCCAGCCGCCGGCCCCGCCCCCGCGGACCGCGAGGGTGTTGCCATCGCGGACCTCCCACGGGCTCGCGTACACCTGCCCGTGCAGTGCGGTGCCATCGGCCGAGTTCACAGGAACCCGGACCATCTCGTCGCCGACTACCGTGGGGGCGGTGTCAATCCGGTTGCACCATGGCGTCATGACGTAGCCGCCCCAGAGGAATGGCTGGCGCAGGTGCTCCGTCAGATCGCCCGGTGTCCGGAGGAGTTCCTGGTCGAAGACGCGCACGCGGTGGAGTCGCCCGCCCATTTCGGGCAGGAGCTCCACCAGGATCGGACCGTCAGCGATCGTGAGGCAACGGCCGGTCATGGGCTCACGGTCCTTCCGGGGTCCAGCGTTGGGCGCTGTTCGCACCGCGTTCGATGATCACAAGGGCATCCGCGTTCACACGGATCCACGGACCCGTCTCGCCGTCAGGCCACTGCACGCGGACATCGGCCGCGTTCGCCGGGCCCAGCCCAAGATGAATCGAGCCGAGCTGTCCGCCGGCGTGGCCGCCCCCGATCGTGATCTCGCGTCGCATCGTCAGGTCGCCGACGCGGATCTCGACCCATGCGCCGATGGCATCCCGATTCGCGCCGGCCTGTCGTAGCTCAATGGCGAGCCAGTGACCCATCGCGACGGGCTGGCTCCTGGTCCCGGCCCCCACGTTCCGCCAGAGGACGGTATCGGCTCCGTAGTTGACCTCCACGAGGTCGAGCAGGCCGTCCAGGTTGAAATCGGCCAGGGCGGCGCCCCGTCCTCGCTCGAATCGCAGGATTCCGGCCTGCTCGGCCGCCTGCAGAAACGTCCCGTCCGGCTGGCCGAGGAACAGGTCGCTGGGATCGAGCGTGGCGAATCCGACCTGGTCGCCGACGTTTCCCTTTGAGACGAAGAGATCGCTGAAGCCGTCGTTGTTCACGTCGGCGAACTCGGGATGCCAGGCCGTTGACGGCAGCGACTGGCCGCCGGCGAACGGCTGCGCCGACGTCACGCCCCGGCGGAGGGCGATGTCACGGTACGTCGGTTGCCCTGCTCCGGCGGTGAGGGTCTGGAGCTTGTTGTCGGCCTGGCTGGTGAGGTACACCTCCGGGAGCCCATCGCCGGTGAGATCCTGGCTCGCGATGCCCATGCCCCAGATCTGGAGGGAGACCCAGCCGTCGTCGGCCGTGTAGAGGCGCGGCGCCTCGCCCGGTGCCATCCTCCAGAGTTGCTCCATCCCGTCCGAGTACCACTCGCGATCGTTGCTGACCCGGAGGTCGCGCCGGCCCGAGCCGTCCCAATCGCTGAACAGCATCGAGAGCGCGCAGTAACCCGGGGCGAGCGAGATCGGCGAGGCATATCCAGAACCGGCGCCGTTTGGACGGAGAAGATCGCCGTCGTCACAGGTCAGGATTCGGTTCCCCTGTTCGTCAACCCGGAGGTAGTGCCCGATCGCCAGCGTCGGCAGGGCCGCGGATCCTTCCCACGTCGCGCTGAACGCAGTGGTGTGGCCATCGGTCCCGTCGAACCCGAACACTTCGTTCGCCCGCTCGAACGTGCAGGGTCCCGTACCCCGTAGGAGCACGTTCTCGCCGATTCTGAGGACCGCGAGGTCGCCCCGGCCGTCCCCGTCGATGTCAAGGGGGTAGGCGCCGTTGACGCTCGCCAGGTCGGTCGTCGATGACACGACTCGCTCGAACCGGATTGCGCCGCCGATCGACGACACGTTCCGGAACAGCGAGGCCGGCCCCTCACCGCCACCGAGGTAGACATCCGGCCGGCGATCGCCATCGCAGTCGAAGACGGCAACGCCGCCGCCGACCTGGTAGATATCGGGTCCCTGGTAGCGATGGGTGAGACCGGACGATGCCGTCTCGTCCACGAAGAGCGGCGGGCCGGCAGCGATTGCCGGGGTCGGCGTCCGCAGGAGGAGCGTGCCACCCACGCCTGCCGCCCCGATGATGGCGATTGCCCCGACCGCGACGGCGACCCGGCGATCGCGGGTCACGGGCGGGTCATTTGACCGCGCTGCCGTCGAAGTAGTGCCGGGCCAGGGCCCATGCTTCCTTGCCGCACTGCGATCCGATGTGGCGTCCGGCGAAGTCGTCGGCCTGGATGTGAATCCCGCCCCAGAGTCGTGACTGGCCGGCCTGGTCGGCGGCGTCGTAGTAGGTCGCCCACTCGAGCCGAATGTCGGTGGTCGGACCCTTCTCGAACTTCAGCGACCCGGCCGGGATGGTGTAGCCGCTCATGCCACCGGGGAAATACTCGCTGCCGGTGAACGCCGTGAGGACCTCCGCCCCGGCGCGGCTGAACGTGCTGTGGCCCGAGATGAAGCCCTGGAAGGCCGGCGTCACGAAGGTCGGGAGCTGGTACGGAACCCAGTCGACGGCGAGGATCCAGCCCACCCCGCCAACGTCCGTTTCGGGGTCTTCCGGGTTGCCCCGCCAGGACACGATCGCGACCTCGCCCTCGTGGCCGGCGAGGTGCGCGTGGCGCTCGCCCGCGGCGGTGGTCTCTGCCGTGATGAGCTCGATCAGGTCGGGCACGAGCGGCAAGCCGTCCGGGTGGTAGGACTGACCCTGCGGATCGCTCGACTGGCCGAGGCCGCCCATGTAGCGGATCATCGAGATCGGCCGGACGCTGTCATAGCGACCCTTCAGGCCCCAGGCGGCGATCGCGGCGTCGTGGAAGGCGCCGTTGAGGGCCAGGTACAGCTTGACGTCCCACTGCAGGCGATCCACACGTGCGCCGGCGCCGCCGATCCGAAGGTCCGGATCCAGCTCGTCGGAGACGAGGTTCGCCAGGACATTCCAGTGTCCGGGCGGCGTTTCTGACCTGGGTCCGTCCGCCCAGAACTCGGCCATCACGCGGACGAAGTCTCCCTCGTTCACGATGTCCGGGGCGTAGGGTTCGCCGGTCGCGGGGTTGACGGCGTGGCCGGTGCCGTCATTGGTCCCGAGGGCATTGCCGCCGCGCGACCCCGGTCCGATGTCGATCATGGTCGCGTCCGTGGGGTCGAGCAGGCTGCTGTCCCGGATCACCTCGACGGCCTGGGCCTTGTACTCGGCGTCCGTCGACGTGCCGAGCTGCGGCGGCGGACCGGGATCGATCGGGACGCCCGCTTCACCGCCCGGCGGCAGGGCAAAGCTCGTCACGTGGCCCCAGTGCGGCCCGACCGCCTCCTGGACGCCGTTCGTCACCGGGATCCCATTCTGGCTGATCATGTGCTCGATCTGGAGGGGCTGCCAGCGGTTGGGATCGATCATCGTCGCGCCTGATTCGGCGACGACGAGCGGCCGGTTGACCGGCGTGTAGTCGGGCGGGGCATAGCCCCCGGCCTGGTTCGAGCCGTCGGCGAGGCCGGCGTCCAGGATCGTCCTGGCGATCCGGTTCCCGATCGCCGCGGGCGACTCGCCCTCCGTCGTCGCCACGTCGAGCGGGTAGCACAGGGTGTCCATGACGTCGGCGAACTCGGACAGCGAGTCCGAACCGCCCACGGCCTTGATGAACCGTGCCGAGAGGACCCGGTAGGCGGCGTAGCTGATCGCCTCGTTCCTGGCGGCGGCCACGTTCGAGGCGGTGTGCTTCTCCGTGACGAAGACCCCGTCGGCGGTCTTGTCATAGGTCGCCCAGGCATCCCACATCGCGGCCGACAGGTGATACAGGTTGCGGGCATGGACCGGCGGGTTCGGGAGCGCGCGCCGGATCGCGTCGAGGAGCGCCACGTCCCAACGCCGTGCGACGGACCACTCGGGATGGTCCGCCGCGGCGATCGGGCAGCTCGGCTTCGTCTCCCACGGCCGGACGACGACCGCGAAGCTCGCGATCCCCACGATCGCCACGATCGCGACGAGGGCGGCCGCCAGCCGGATTCCGCCGCTGCGCATCAGTCTGCCCTCCTGCTACCCGTGGACGTCTGCGCGCCAGCCTCAAAGATCTGCTCGATCACCCGCAGGTTCGCGACCGCGTCGGACGGGTCCACGGGCGTCGGTCCGCCGTCAAGGATGGCCGCGGCGAACTGGCCGGCCTCCGATCCATACGGGTCGGCCGTCTCGAAGGTGAACGTCTCGACGGCCGGGTTCACCGGCGGTTCTCCGCCATGGACGAGGTGGATCCGGGTCGGGCGGTCGGGCGGGATGTTGAACGGGATCTCGACCGAGATCCGACCCTCGGTTCCGTAGATCTCGACGCGCTGGTCGTCCTCGGCCCGTGTCGTGCAGGTGAAGGTTGCGAGCCCCTCTCCGAATTCGAGCAGCGCACTCGTGCGAATATCCACCCCGCTCAACGGATCCCGCAGGATGGATGCTTCGACGCGATTCGGCTCCCCATTGAACAGCATCCGGGACAGGTTGACGCTGTAGCAGCCGATGTCGAAGAGCGC
>JBKKBB010000025.1:0-6214 GCA_046714395.1 Candidatus Limnocylindrales bacterium
CATCTGCCGGGCCCACCCGTCAACTCGGCCGCGACCCAAACCATCCCTGGCGGCGATACAGTGCCGTTCGACCACGGTGACAGAGTCGCTGTCCCACTATCGGTCAGAGTCGCTGTCCTCCGACAGCGGCAAGCGGCAGGGTGGTGAGACCACCGGGCGCTCCGTCCGGCTCTAGTGCTTGGCTGACGACGACATCTGTGATTGCGCCGACGCGGCGAGCATCTGGTTGAGCTGGTCGGCCAGGACCCTGGCCAATTCGCGACTGAACCGTACCCGGCCGACCGACTCGGTGGGGTCCTGCTGTGGGCCCGGCTCGCCGGTCGGGTTGCTGCGGTGGAGTGTGAGGGTCACCCCGAACGGTCCCGCAGTCAGCGAGAAGCCGTCAGCGTATAGATCCGGGTAATCAGTCATGGGGGTACCTCGGTATCGAGCAGTGGACGTTCGGATGCACCTTACCGACTCGAGTCGATCTCGTCACCTCGCGACGTCACGTTCATACGGCGCCCCGAGCGCCGCCGGTGGCCGGAGGCGCTGCCTTGCGAGCGCGAGTACCAGCAACGTCGTCAGGTGGGGCGCGAAGCTCACGAACTCGGCCGGAACTTCCCGGACGATCCACAACCAGGCCAGCAGGGCCGCTGCCGGCGTTCCGAAAAGCAGCGCCCCGCGCCAGTCACGACGCAGTCCGCGCCGAAGCACAAGCAGCGCAAGGAGCAGGCCTAGGCCGACGAGGAGCACGCCGACCGTGGACTCCTGGCGCGTCCGCAATGCATCCGTGAACCCGAATACGAGCGACCCGATCGTCACCGACCACGGGTTCCAGTTGCCGAAGATGACGGTTGCCAGGCCGATGAACCCGCGCCCGGCTGTCTGCCCCTCCCGGTACAGGCTGGACGCCACGGTCACGAGATAGACACCACCGAGGCCGGCCAGCCCGCCCGAGACGCCAAGCGCCAGGAACCGATACCGCCATGGCCGGACACCGAGGCTGTCGGCCGCTTCCGGGTGCTCGCCGACCGCGCGGATCCGCAAACCGAGTCGCGTCCGCCACAGCACCCACCAGGTGAGGGGCACCAAGGCGATGACGACGACCGTCAAGATCGACACGTCGGTCACGAGACCGAGGACGACGGCTGCCGCGTCACTCAGGATCGGCAGGCCGGCACCCTCAACCGGCGCGAAGAGTGATTCGATCCCGGGCAGGCTGACGGTCGGGAAGTCGGGCACGGGCGGAGAAGTCGCGATCGACCCCCCGGGGGCGGTGGCAAAGGAGATCGAGGACAGAAACCGCGTCAGCCCGGCCGCGAGGAGGTTGAGCGAGAGCCCGGAGATCACCTGGTCCACTCCGAACGACACCGACAGTAGCGCGTGGATGAGCCCGAACGCGGTCCCGGCCGCCACGCCGGCGATCAATCCTGCCTCAACGCCCCACTGCCAGGCCGCCCACGCCCCGAACCAGGTGCCGGCAATCATCATCCCCTCGAGGCCGATATTGATGACCCCAGACCGCTCGGCCCACAGGGCCCCGAGACCGGCAAGGAGGATCGGGGCGGCAAAGCGGAGCGTGGCCGAGATCCCGCCGCGGGAGAAGAAGTCCGGGGCGTCGAACGCTGCGCTGAGCAGCGACAGCGCGGCGAAACCGAGGAAGACCCGGGTGACCGGCCCACCGAGCCAGGTTAGGGGCGCAGCAGATCGGGGCATCGCCGCCGCCGTCACGCTCGGCCACCCTCGACGGCCCGCGCCACGTACTGGCGTTGCTGGCTGGCTCGCCAGCGACGCACGATTTCGTAGGCCGCCACGATCGATAGCACGATGACCGCCTGGATGATCGTCACGATCTCCCGGCTGACCCCGGACAGATCCAGCACTTGTGCCGAACGCTCGAGGAACGCCCAGACGAACGCCCCGATGGCCACACCGATGGGGTGGTTCCGTCCGAGAATCGCGACCGACAGCCCGGTGAACCCGAGCCCTGCCGGAAAGTCGAGCCCGAACCGGTGCGACGCACCGAGGAGCTGCGGCAGCCCGACGAGACCGGCGATGGCACCCGAAGCCGCCATTGTCAGGAGGGCGAGTCGCGGCGCCCGGATGCCCGCGACGGCCGCGGCCCGCTCGGACAGGCCCAGCGCACGGACCTCGAAGCCGACCGTCGTGCGATTGAGGACAAGCCAGTACCCGATGCCGACGAGGATCGCGAGGATCACGAGTCCGTTGAGCGCGCCCGCCGGCGTGGCGATGCCGGGGATCCAGCCGCTCTCGGGGATCGCGGCCGTCGTCACGTTGTTGCTGCCGGCCGCCTGCTGGGCGAGCCGAAGTGGCGAGAGGAGATACGCGATGATCCCGGTCGCAATTGCGTTGAGCATGATCGTCGAGATCACCACGTTCACCCCGCGCCGGACGTACAGCAGCCCGGCGATCGCGGCCCAGCCCCAGCCAACGACGAGTGCGACCCCGACGATCAGGGCGATGTGGAGCGGTGCCGGCAGGGTCACGGCCGCCCCGATGACGGCCGCCGCAAAGGCGGCCAGCCGGTACTGACCGTCGATGCCGATATTGAACAGCCGGAGGTGGAATCCGACCGCCGCCGCGATCCCGGCGAGGTAGTACGGGATTGCCTTGTTCGCAATCGCGACGAGCGTCGCCGGCTGAAGGCCGTAGGCGAGTGCGTCGCGGAGTGTTGCGATCGGGTCGACACCGGCCATCGCCAGGATGCCCCCGGCCACGACCAGGGCAAGCGCCAGCGCGGCGAGCGGTGCAACCAGGAGCAGGCCCGTGGTGCGAAGTCGGGCCACGCTCAAGCCCGTCAGGGTGTTTCGGGAACGACGATCGTGCCGGCGATGATCTGCTCCGCGAAACCGTCGAGGCGAGCCCGGATGTCCTGGACGAAGCCACCCGACAGCGAGTACCCGACGCCGCCATTCGCCAGGCCGAACGTCCGATTGCCCGCCACGAACGTTCGGCCGGCCACCGACATCACGAATTGGTAGGTGCCCACGTTGGCGTTCTTCAGCATCGAGGTCAGGATGCGGCCACGGACCGCCTCGGGTGCCAGGACGTACTCATCCGCGTCGACGCCGATGGACCAGCGATCGGACAAGGCGGCCGCTTCGTGGACCCCGGAGCCAGAGCCACCGGCCGCCGCGAAGATGATGTCCGCCCCGTTGTCATACATGCCCAGTGCAGCCTCCCGCCCACGGGGCGGATCCCCGAAGCCGGAATAGTCGGGTGGCTGACTCAGGTAGGTGACCTTGATCGTCGCGGCCGGGTTGGCGGCCCGGACACCGGCGGCATAGCCGGCCTCGAACTTCTGCAGCAGCGGGATCTGGACCGCACCGATGAACCCGACCCCGTTGGTCCTGGTCTTCAGGCCTGCCGCCGCGCCAACCAGAAACGATCCCTCGTGCTCGGCGAAGTTAATGCCCTGGACGTTGGGCGCATTGACCGTGGCGTCGTCGACGATCCCGAAATGGACGTTCGGGAACTCGGCCGCGACCAACTGCATCGGCAGCGCGTAGCTGAAGCCGACCCCGATGATCGGGTCATACCCGGCACCCGCCAGGAGCCGCAATCGCTCGGCCCGGTCGTCGTCCGTGTCGTCGAGCTTGGCCGTGACCTCCCGGATCTCGGCCCCAAGCTCGTCGGCCGCCTGCCTCGCCCCGTTGTAGGCGATGTCGTTGAAGCCGCCGTCACCTCGACCCGAGATGTCGTACGCGACCGCAATCCTCTGGACCGTGCTGGAAGGGTGCGCGCTCGTGCCTACGCCCGGCGATGAGCCCGCAAGTCCATCGCAGGCCACGAGGGCCACGACCGCAACCGCGGCGAGCCATCCGAGGCGAACGCGCCCAGTCGTCCCTGCGGGCCATCGATCGTGCATGCCACCACGGTATCGTGTCCGCATCTCGATAAGCACGGAGGGGTTTGTGCACAAGGCAAGAGCCGACCGGGCGCCTGCGGTCGTGGTGGTGGGGAGCATGAACACGGACCTCATCGCCTATGCGCGGCGCGCCCCGGGTCCCGGCGAAACCGTCATGGGCGAGCGGTTCAAGTCAGGGTTTGGCGGCAAGGGCGCAAATCAGGCGGCGATGGCCCGACTCCTCGGCGCCGAGGTCTCGTTCATCGGCGCACTCGGCGACGATTCGTATGCGGCGATGACGCTCGAGAACTTCGAGCGTCTGGGGATCGACGCCGCCGGGGTGATGCGGGTCGCCGGATCGAGCGGCGTAGCCCCGATCTGGGTCGAGGCCGACGGCACGAACCGGATCATCGTGGTCCCGGGCGCGAACGACCTCGTGACCCCGGAGCACGCGGCGGCCGCCATGGCTTCCGTGGCTAACATCGACGTCTGTGTCGGCCAGTTCGAGATCCCGCAGGCGGTGACGGCGGCCGGGTTCGCGGCCGCCCAAACGCGGGGAGCGGTCACGATCCTCAATCCCGCGCCGGCGGCATCGATCTTCCCGGATCTCTTGGCCGCGGCGGACTGGCTCGTGCCCAACGAGGTTGAATTCGGGATCCTGTCCGGGACGATCGGCGACGTGACTGACGACGCGATGCGCGCGTTCGCGGAGCGGATCGGGACCCGGCTCATCGTCACGCTCGGGGCGAGCGGCGCGGCAATGGTCGGGACCGATGGCTCGGTCACGCGGCTGCCGGCGCGCCTGGTTGCGGCGGTCGATACGTCTGGCGCCGGCGATGCCTTCGTCGGTGCGTTCGCCGTCGGCATTGCGCTCGGGTGGCCGGAGTCGGATGCGGTTCGACTCGGGATTGCGTGTGCGACAGAGAGCGTCCTGCGGCCAGGGACACAGGCATCGTTCCCGGACGTTGATCGGTGCGCCGTGGTCCTCGCCGACGTACGCGGGGCCGCCTAATCGCGCCGTCGGGAAGCCCCGTCGGTGTTCGGTGACAGGATTGCTGCTCGGGGGGCTAGGCGGATCCCGCACGCGGCGGTGGCTCGGGCCCGCTACGCGCTGGCCCGATTCGCCGGCCGAACTCAGCCCTCGGCGACCTCATAGCCGTCTGGTCCCGGGATGAAGAACAGTTCATCCGGGTAGCACCACCGCCAGTCATCTCCGGGTTGGCCGGATCGGATCATGGGGTGCCCATCGGCGCGAAAGTGCGCCGTTGCGTGTCGATTGGGACTGTTGTCGCAGCAGCGCGTCTGGCCACAATTCAGACACTGGCGGAGGTGATGCCAGGTCGAACCCATGTCGACACAGGTTTGACAGACGCTGCTCGGCGCGTCGACTTCGACACCTGTGTCGAAATGCTCACAGAGCGGCATGGTCATGTCCTTCCTTGGTCGACCCGGGGACGGATGATGGCGGAGAGGGTGGGATTCGAACCCACGGGGCTTTCACCCGCCTGTTTTCAAGACAGGTCCGTTCGGCCACTCCGGCACCTCTCCGCCGCCGAGAATAGCAGCGAGCGTCAGGCCGAGGGAGCGACGCGGTCCCCATCGGGCGCGCTGGGAGCGGCCTCATCTGTCGAGGCCTCCTGAGACGCCGGTGCCCCATCACCTCCGTCCTCCCAGCCCATCCTCTCGGCCAGGCGGGTTGAGAGCCGGATGGCGCCCAACCGGGCGAAGATGTCGCGAGCCGCAGCGGCGGCGGCTGCGACGCCTGGCCCAGCGGGACCGAGCAGCACGCCCATGTCGATGGCGGTCAGCGCAAGATCCCAGGGCAGTCCCAGATCACGCCACGTCTCAAGCACGTCGCGGTAGCGGAGGGCTGCAGTGCCAGTGTCGCCGGCGAGCGCCAACAACCCGGCCTCGATCTCCGCATGCGCCGTCGAGATCGCGGGCCCATGGGTGGTGGCATCAAGCCGCTCAAGCGCGGCTTTGGCACGAACACCGTCACTGAGCCAGAGGGCTGCGCGGGCCGCCGTGAGGTAGGCCGTCGGCGCCAACCAGCTGATCATCGCGCCGGCCGCCATCTCGTCCTCGTACGCTTGATCGAGCCGACCCTCGACGAATGCGACGGCGCCCTGTGTGTCGCGGACCATCGCCCGCGCCTGATTGTCCGTGCCCTCGCCGAGAATGCGTTCCACCTCGAACAGTCGATCGGTCACGTCCTCGCCGCGTGCGGCGGCGATGACCAGGGGGGCGACCGTTCCCACAGCCCGGTCGCGCTCGTCCGCGGCGGAGGATTCGAGCTCATGTCCTTGTTGGACCGCCCAGTCCCAATCACCGGTCCTGAACGCCGGATAGGTTCCGTTCAGGACC
>JBKKBB010000026.1:0-13845 GCA_046714395.1 Candidatus Limnocylindrales bacterium
TGCGCGTGCAGGTAGTCCAGGCGGTCGTAGGCCGAGTGGAGCAGGTCCTTGAGGACGCTGAACCCCACGGTGATCCGGCGGTTGGACACCTGGAACAGTTCCGACTCGGCGCGGTCGATGGCTTCCTGGATTTCGGCGGGATCTTCGTAGCCGATCCCGGCGATCTTCCCGGCTGCCCCGATCAGGTTGCGCAGGACCGCCTTGCGCTCGACGATCCGGGCGTACTGGACGGCATGGACTGCCGTCGGAGTCTGGTTCGAGAGCGTGGACAGATAGCTGCGGCCGCCGATGCCGTCCAGGTCCCCCTTGCGTTCCAGGGTCTCCGAGACGGTCACGATGTCCACCGGCTCGCGCCGCTCGAACAGATCCAGCATGGCTCGATAGACCGTGCCGTGGGCCTGCCGGTAGAAGTCTTCCGGGCGAAGGAATTCGGCGATCTCGATGATCGTCTCGCGGTCGATCAGGATGGCGCCGAGGACCGATTGCTCGGCCTCGAGGCTCTGGGGCGGCAGGCGATCGATCACGGCGATTTCAGACTCCGGCAGGGACTCCGATAGTGCCGTGGGGGCGGCGGCTTGCGATCAACGAACCTGGGCCGGGCCGCCCTGGTTCTCCACGAAGTTCGGCGGCCTGTCGGCGTGATGTGGACGCCGGCTGTGGATAAGCCTCAGTCCAGCCTCCGGATGACGCCGATCAACTTGCCCTGGATTCGGACATCTTCGTAGAACTGCGCTGGGTAATTGGAGTTCGCGGGCTGGAGCCGAATGCGGTCCTTCTCGCGAAAGAAGGTCTTCAGGGTGACCGCGTTCTCTTCAACCTGGGCGACCACGATGTCGCCGTTGCGGGCCGTGTTCTGTGGGCGGATGAGGACGAAGTCGCCGTCCGCGATGTGGGCCTCGATCATCGAATCACCGCGGACACGGAGGACGTAGGCGTCCCCGCCCGGGGCGAGAATGTCCGGTACAGCCATCGTCTCCGTGGCGTCCTGGTACGCCTCGATCGGTCCGCCGGCGGCAATCTCGCCGATGATCGGGACCACGTGCGCATCGGCCGCGGTGGCCTGGGGCACGAGCTCGCTGGTGAGGCCGAGCGAGATCGCGGCAGTCGGTGTCAGCCGAATCGCGCGCGACTGCGCCGCGCCGCGCTCGAGATAGCCGTCCCGCTCGAGCACCTGCAGGTGGTGGTGCACCGCGGATGTCGAGCTGAGCCCAACGGCGCTCGCAATCTCACGAACGGACGGTGGATAGCCACGTGCGCGGAGTGTCCCGGCGATGTG
Organism: Candidatus Limnocylindrales bacterium; assembly: GCA_046714395.1. Lineage (GTDB taxonomy): Bacteria > Chloroflexota > Limnocylindria > Limnocylindrales > CSP1-4 > UBA5189. The sequence continues at coordinate 1,277 of JBKKBB010000026.1, forward strand.
GTGGAGGATCTTCAGTTTGCGTTCGGCATCGTGCCTGGTCACTCGCGTCTCCTGGGGCGGACTGTGGCCATCATACCGAACGCCCGTTCGATGTCAAGGCTGGGCTCCAACCCGCGAAATCGGTGCCAACACCGCTCCGGGCGAGGCGACATGGTGGGCGCAGGTAGCACGCGCGATGGTCGCGATCCCGGTGGTCAGGGTTCTGGCTGGTAGACTCTCGCTCCCCCGTGGGCACCCGGCGCATTCGGCGTCCGGCCCGCGGCAACGGACTTCGGAGGCGCATCGGCGCATGGCTCGGCAGGATCGCGACGGCCCGACCCGCAAGGGTGGCCGCCCGCGCAGGCGATCGACCGGCGGCAGCGTACGGCGGGCGCTGGGCGTGCTTGCGCTCGTTCCGTTGGCCAACCGCGCTCCGCTGTATGCCCGGCTGCTCTGGGCGCTGGTTCGTGACGAGCGAACGCCGGGGGCACGGAAGGCCGTGCTCGGTGGCGCGCTTGGCTACCTCGTCCTCGGGCGGGACCTCGTGCCGGACGATCTGCCGATCCTGGGCGGCATGGACGATCTCTTCGTGGTCGCCCTTGCCCTCGACGTGTTCATCGACGGGATCGACGAGGAATATCTGGACGAACACCTCGCTGCCCTCGAGATCGATCGGGCTCTGTTCGACGAGGATGTCGCCAGAATTCGTCGTGTTCTGCCTGGTCCCGTCCGTCGCACGGTTCGGCGCCTGCCCGGCCTGATCGAGGCCGCGGGCGGGGCGTTGCAGCAATCCGGTCTCGGCCCCAGACTTCGGGCCTGGATCAACAGGGAGGAATCAAACGCGTGAAGGTCATCCTGACGAAGGACGTCGCCAAGCTCGGCAAGTCGGGCGAGATGAAGACCGTGGCCGACGGCTTCGCCACGAACTTTCTCATCAAGCAGGAACTCGCGGTCCCGGCCGCCGGCGGCGCCTACCGCGCCTGGCAGCACGACATCGCGTCCCGTGAGGAGAAGCGCAAGCGCGAGCGCGACGATGCGGAGGTCGCGGCCACCAGGATCGCGTCTACGACCCTGACCATGGGCGTCAAGGTCGGCGAGGGCGGCAAGCTGTACGGCTCGATCACGACCAAGGACATCGCCGATGCGCTCGGACGCCGGGGCATCGAGGTCGACAAGCACAAGATCGAGCTGGACGAGCCGCTCAAGTCCCTGGGCACCTACAAGGTTGCCGTCAAGGTCGCCTCGGGAATGACGCCCGAGGTCACGATCATCGTCGAGCCCAAGGGGTAGACGCCCGCCACTGTGCGTCGCGCCCGGAAGCCCTGGCCGGCGCAGCCACGGCGCGGGCGGCCGTGATCCCGCGGCACGTGTGCCACACCGTCGTCACGCCACAGGGCGACAATCGCCGACATGACGGCGCGCACGATCCTCCACGTCGACCTCGATGCGTTCTTCGCCGCGGTCGAGCAGCGGGATCATCCCGAGTTGCTCGGCAAGCCGCTGGCCGTCGGGATGGGCGGCGCGGGTGATCGCGGCGTCGTGAGCGCCGCCTCGTACGAGGCCCGGAAGTTCGGTGTCCACTCGGCCATGCCCATCCGGACGGCGAAGCGGTTGTGCCCGACCTGCATCTTCGTGCCGGTGGACGGCGCCACCTACCAGCGCGTGAGTCGCGAGGTCATGGCCATCCTTCGACGCTTCACGCCCCTCGTCGAGCCGGTATCCATCGACGAGGCGTTCCTCGACGTCACCGCGTCCCGCGCCCTGTTCGGCGACGGACCGACGATTGCGCGGCGAATCAAGGACACCATTCGCGACGAACTTCGGCTGACCGCCTCGGTTGGTGTCGCGCGTACCAAGCTGGTCGCCAAGATCGCCTCGGACCTTCGGAAGCCGGACGGCCTCGTGGTGGTGCCACCTGGCGAAGAGGCGGCCTTCCTTGCGCCGCTCCCGATCTCCCGGCTGTGGGGTGTCGGGCCACAGACGGCGGCCGTGCTTCGCGACTTCAGCGTGACCACGATCGGCGACCTCGCGGCCATGGATCGGGCGTCGCTGGTGCGGCGTCTCGGAAAGCACGGAGCCGCGCTGGTGGATCGGGCCCATGGGATTGACGCGGACCCCGTGGACGACCCGGATTCGGCGAAATCGATCGGTCATGAGCACACCTTCGACGTCGATACCTCCGATCCGGAGATCCTCGAACGCACACTCCTCGCCATGGCCGAGGGCGTGTCCGGGCGGCTGCGGGCCGCGGGCATCCGCGCCGCGACAGTCACCGTCAAGGTCCGCGACTCGGCGTTTCGAACCGTCACCCGCCAACGGACCCTGGTCGAGCCAACGGACCTGACCGAGCCGATCTGGCGGACGGCCGTCGAGCTCGCCCGCCCGGAGACCCGCGGCAAGCGGATCCGCCTGCTCGGCGTCACCGCCTCGGGCATGGGGGAGCGCGACCAACTCGGTCTGTTCGAGCCAGACGACCCACGACAGCGCCGGGCGACGGAGGCGGCGGACGAGCTCCGCCGACGGTTCGGCCCGCGCGCCGTCACGCGGGCACGCCTCCTGCGAACCGGCCTCCCGGCGCCGTTCGAGCGGGACCATGGCACTGCGACCGAGAAGCGCGGCGACCTGGCGTCGGACGTGGCGCGGACCGGGCGGAAGCGACCCGCGGCCGCGACGTCGTCCGCGGAGGATCTGGATCTCGACCCGGACCTCGATGCTCCGGCGATCGATGTCGACTACCGCGAACCGGCGTGACAGCCTAGCTGGCACACCGTCGGCTCAAGGTGGCGGTAGCGGAGGGAAATCACGCTTGACATCGAACAGGTGTTCGGTCTAGTCTCCGTCTATATAGAACACCCGTTCTGCTCGTCCAGTGCCCGGCCGACTGAGCGCCACAAACCGTGAACGCCCCCGGAAGGAGCCAACCGTGGCCATGATCCGAGTCGAGCCAGTTCAGGTGCAGGTGCGAGCCGACTGGTTCGACGGCCGGCCGCGCGAGATCACCTGGAATGCCCGCCGCGTCCGTGTGACCGAGGTCATCGGCGTGCGCGACGAAACGTCCGCGTTCCCCGTGGTCGTCGGGCCGCGCACGATCTTCGAAGTGGAGACCCCAATCGCGCGGATGACCCTGTCGTATCGCCATCGAACCCGGCGCTGGTCGATCGAAGGGCTTGACGAAGCGGTGCGCGCCGCCTGAACGCCCGGGCGCCGCGGCGGGGGCAAACCCGTTCGGCGGCCGACCAATACCGCATCTCCCGCGCCCGGATCCCGGACTCCCACGGGAACCAGGGCAGTGCCCACCGGCGGCGGCTCCTCCCGTCGCTGGAATGGTCGGCGGCGGGGCGGGTACGGCCGATTCGTGCTCGCCCCGTGCCCGACCACGCCCGATCAGCGCCCGATCCGCGCCCGATCCGCGCCGTGGCCCGGCGCGCGCCTACAATCGGGGGCGTGCAAGACAGGCCCACCCGATTCCGGGACCTTACCCTCGACGCGTTCCTTCACCGACTCGCCTCAGCCGATCCCGTGCCGGGTGGCGGCAGTGCCTCGGCCGTGGCCGGCAGCCTGGCCGCCGGGCTCGTCGCCATGGTCGCCTCGCTCTCTGAGGGGCGCCCGAGATACGCCCTGCATGCGTCGACGCATGCGACGGCGAAGGCCGCCGGGCAGGAACTTGCGGATCGGCTCCTGCAGATCGCCGATGAGGACGCGGCGGCTTATGGAGGCTTCGCCGCGGCGCTGAAGCTGCCCCGTGAAACGCAACCTGAGCAGGAGGTTCGGGCTGCGGCCATGCAGTCGGCCGCGCGGGTCGCGTCGGAGGTGCCGCTGCGCTGCGTCGAGGCGTGCCTCGAGGTCGTCGTCGGGGCGGAGCTCCTGGCGGCCCGCTGCAATGTCAACGCGGCGTCAGACCTGCACGTCGCCGCTCTCCTCGCGGAGTCCGCTGCCCACGGCGCGGCCGCGAACGTGCGCGTGAATCTCCCCTCGGTCGGGGACGACGCATGGGCGGCGGCAACCAGCGCCCGCGTCGATGCACTGATCGACCAGATCAGCGCCCTTGCCGCTGCCACCCACGCGATGGTCGCGAGCGGCGAATCACGGGGCCCGCTCGACTGATGCGAGCATGACGGTCCAGTCGCGCGCCCGGCTCCTGGAGGGGGCACCCATCGCGGATGAAATCCGAACCGGCGTCGCCGCCGACGTGGCCGCGTTCACGGCAGCCCAGGGTCACCCACCGACACTCGCCGTGGTGGTCTGCGGCCGGGCCGCCCCGTCCATGGTCTACCTGGATCGGATTCTCAAGGCGTGTACGTCCGTCGGCATCGACGGCAGGCTCGTCGACGTCCCCGGAGAGGACGTCGAGATGCAATCTCGTGCCCTGTCCGTCGCGGTCGAAGCGCTCAGCGCGGACCCGGTCGTGGCGGGGATCATCGTCCAGATGCCCCTCCCGGCGGGGATCAAGATCCGGACGGTCATCGATGCCATCGACCCGGACAAGGACATCGACGGCATCCATCCACTCAACGCCGGCATGCTGCGACTGGGCTACGACGGCTTCGTTCCGGCCACTGCCCACGCGGCCCTGGAGATGCTCGAGCGCTCCGGCGCCCCGATCGTCGGTGCCGAGGCCGTGGTCATCGGTCGCTCCCCGGTGGTCGGTATGCCGGTCGCGTTCATGCTCGCCAGGTCGGGCGCGACCGTGACCGTCTGCCACTCCAAGACACGCGATCTGGCAAAGCACACCCGGCGCGCGGACATCGTGGTCGCCGCCGCCGGCCATCCCGGCCTGGTGACCGGCGAAATGTTGAAGCCCGGCGCGGTGGTGATCGATGTCGGGATCAACGTCGTCGATGGCCACCTGGTCGGCGACGTGGACTTCGGAACCGCTCGTGACGTCGCCTCGGCGATCACCCCGGTCCCCGGTGGCGTCGGCCCGCTGACGAATGCCCTGCTCCTGGCCCACCTCGTTCGAGCGGCCCAGCGCCAGGCCGGCACCCGGGTCGCTGCGAGGCCAGATCCCCGCCCGCCGAACCAACCAACCCTTTCAGGAGACGCATGAGCTTCCGGCCCGACCTGGACATCGCCCGGTCCGTCACGCCCCGGCCGATCCTCGACATCGCCCGCGATCTCGGATTACGCGACGACGAGGTTGAGCCCTACGGCTTCAGCAAGGCCAAGATCCGGCTGTCGGCGATCGAGCGTCTTGAGGCCGAGCGGCCACGCGGGAAGTACGTCGTGGTCACAGCGATCAGCCCAACCCCGCTCGGCGAGGGCAAGAGCACGACGGTCGTGGGCCTCGCGCAGGGGCTCAACCGGATCGGCCGGAAGGCCGCCGTGTGCATCCGCCAGCCGAGCCTTGGCCCGGTCTTCGGGATCAAGGGCGGGGCCGCGGGTGGCGGGTACAGCCAGGTCATCCCGATGGAGGACTTCAACCTCCACCTGACGGGCGACGTGCACGCGATCGGTGCCGCGCACAACCTCGCGGCCGCGTTCGTGGACAACCACATCCACCACGGAAACGCGCTCGGCATCGATCCCCTGGGCGTCCTCTGGCCGCGCGTGGTTGACATCAGCGATCGGGCACTCCGCAAGGTGGTCGTGGGCATGGGTGGCCGCGACAACGGCTACCCACGCGAGACCGAATTCGTGATCACCGTGGCCTCCGAGGTCATGGCCGTGCTCGCGCTCGCGCGCGATCTCGCCGACCTCCGGACCCGCCTCGGCCGGATGGTCCTGGCCACAACCCGCGACGGCCGGGCCGTGACCGCCGAGGATCTCAAGGTCGCGGGCTCCATGGCCGTCCTGCTGACCGACGCGATCAAGCCGAACCTGCTCCAGACGCTCGAGGGCGGACCCGCGTTCGTCCATTGCGGGCCGTTCGCCAACATCGCCCACGGCAACAACTCCATCCTGGCCGACCGGATCGCGCTGGCTACGAACGAGATCGTGGTCACGGAGGCGGGCTTTGGGGCCGATATGGGCGCCGAGAAGTTCTTCAACATCAAGTGCCGAGCCTCGGGCCTGCGACCGGATGCGGCCGTCATGGTGGCAACCATCCGTGCTCTCAAGATGCACGGCGGCGTCGGCAAGATCGTGGCCGGCAAGCCGCTGGATCCGGCGCTCCAGCAGGAGAACGTCGAGGCCGTGACCCGAGGGGCGGCGAACCTGGCCAAGCAGATCGAGAACGTCCTGCTCTTCAACGTGCCGGTCGTCGTGGCCATCAACGCGTTCCCGACAGATACCCCGGCCGAAGTCGAAGCCATTCGCCAGGTGGCGCTGGCGGCAGGAGCCCGGGACGCGGTTGTCGCCAACAACTGGGCGGAGGGCGGAGCCGGAGCCACAGACCTGGCCGCGGCCACGTGGGCCGCTGCCGAGAAAGGCGCCCCGAACTTCCAGCTGCTCTATCCGGATGAAGCTCCGCTGATGGACAAGATCGAAGCCATCGCCACGAAGGTGTACGGGGCCGACGGGGTGGATTACCTGCCCGCCGCCAGGAAGCAACTGGCCCAGTACGAGGCGCTCGGGTTCGGGCACCTGCCGATCTGCATGGCCAAGACGCAGTACTCCCTCAGCGCCGACGCGAACCTCAAGGGCCGGCCGAGCGGGTTCCGGATCCCCATCCGTGAGGTTCGCTTGTCGGCCGGTGCGGGGTTCGTCACGCCGCTGGCGGGCGAGATGCGGACGATGCCGGGGCTGCCATCGCGGCCTGGCGGCGAGAACATCGACCTCGATGCCAACGGCGAGATCGTCGGGCTGTTCTAGCGGACGACAGCTAGGCGCTCGTCGCGAGGACCAGGCAGAACGCGACGACCAGCCCAAGGGCGATCCCGAGGGCGCCGGCACCCCAGGCCATCGGGTCAAGCGGCCCGAGCGTGTCGCCATCCCCATGCGCGTGGTCGTCATGACCGTGATCGTCGGCGCCGTGCGGCCCGACCATCGCGTCGCTGGCGTGGGCATCCTGGGTGCTGGTCATTGTCGCGGGCTACCTCCGGCCCGGATCGTACACGTCGGGGCCTAGACTCGCGGCGTGCGCTCACCCACCCCTTCGATGTCTCATGACGACGGCCTTCTCGCGAGCCTGGCCGGCCTAGATTCGAATGGCCGGTTGCTGTTTGCGACGCGCGTCCTTCGAATGTTCGCGTACGGCTTCCTGGCGGTGGTGCTCGTGCTCTATCTCGCGGCGCTGGGCCTGGATCCGGTGGCGATCGGCGTGGTCCTGACGCTGACCCTCGTCGGGGACACGCTGATGTCCCTGTGGCTGACCACGAACGCCGACCGAATCGGCCGACGGCGCGTCCTGGTGGCGGGGGCCCTGCTCATGCTCGGGGCGGGGGTGCTGTTCGCCAGCACGACATGGCTGCCGCTGCTCGTGCTGGCCGCGACGATCGGGGTTATCAGCCCGACCGGCAACGAGGTCGGCCCGTTCCTCGCCGTCGAGCAGGCGGCGCTCAGCCAGGCGACTCCCGACGCACGCCGGACCCCGACGTTTGCCTGGTACAACCTGGCCGGATACGTGGCGACCGCGATCGGCTCGCTCAGCGCCGGTCTCCTTGGCCAGGGGATGCTCGGGGCGGGGTTCGCGCCGGTGGACGCCTATCGCGCCATCGTCATCGGCTACGCCCTCGTCGGATTGGCGATGGCCGCCGTCTTTGCACGGGTTGGCCCGGGCGTCGAGGCACCCATCGCTCTGCCCGTCCAGGACGGGGTTCGGCGACGCCTCGGCCTCGGGCGGTCCAGGGGAATCGTGGCCCGGCTGTCCGTCCTCTTTGCGCTGGACAGCTTCGCCGGCGGATTTGTGCCCCAGAGCCTCATGGCCTACTGGTTCCACCTCAAATTCGGGGTCGAGCCGGCCGTCCTCGGCACGATCTTCTTCGGGGCGAACCTGCTGGCCGCGGTCTCGTCCCTGTCGGCGTCGCGGATCGCGGCGCGAATCGGTCTGGTGAACACGATGGTCTTCACCCACCTGCCTTCAAACGTGCTGCTCGTGCTGGTGCCGCTGATGCCGAGCCTCGAGCTTGCGATCGCCGTCCTCCTGGTCCGCTACAGCCTCAGCCAGATGGACGTGCCGACGCGACAGTCGTACGTGATGGCAGTCGTGGAACCGGGCGAGCGGTCGGCTGCGGCCGGGGTCACCGGAATTGCCCGCACGACGGGCGCGGCGATCTCCCCGGCGCTGTCCGCGCCGCTCGTTGCCAGCGGCGGCCTGATGGCACTGCCATTCTTCATCGCCGGCGGCCTGAAGATCGTGTATGACCTCTTGCTCTGGCGGGCGTTCAGGTCCCGGCCGGCGCCGGAGGAACGGAAGGGCTGACAGCCCCCATGGCGATTGCTATCGAGCCGAGTCAGGTTTCCAGCGGAGGCGCGGTCGGACGATCCGGAGCCAGATGAAGGCGATGACCGCGACGGCGAGGACCCCGACGATGATGAGCTCGAACTGCTTGAGAATCGCCCCGACGTTGTCCCAGTTCGCTCCAAGCTGGACCCCGACCACGACGAGCAGCAGCGTCCACGGCAGCGATCCGAGGAACGTGAAGATGGCGAACCGAAGCAGCGGCATCCGCCCGATTCCCGCAGCGAACGAAACAAGCGAGCGCACCACGGGGATCATCCGGCCGAAGAAGCTCGCGGCGACGCCATATCGGACGAAGAATGCCTCCGTCCGGTCCAGGTCGGCCGAGCTGATCCCGAGCAGGCGACCCCACCGCTCCAGCACGGGCCGACCACCGTAGTACCCGATGGCGTAGGCGATCAAGGCGCCCACGGTGGCGCCGACGGTGCCGGCCAGGACAACGAGGGGAAGGCTCCACGGCGACCCGGTCAGCGGCTCGATGGCGACCCCCTCGCCGACAAGAAATCCCGCAAATGGAAGGATCAGTTCCGACGGAATGGGAATGATCACGCTCTCGATGGCCACCCAGAGCGCCACCCCGAGATACCCGACCGTCTCGTAGACCTCGGTCACGAGCTGGCGCACGGGCCCGTCGAGGAATTCGAACACGGGCGGCAGCATAGCCGACTATTCTGCGAGCGTGACCGATCCCCACTTCCTGCCGCAACGTTCGGGTCACCCAGGACGCGGGGAGCCGATCGTCCTCACCGGGGCCGACCTGTCCGTCGCCGACGTCGAGGCGGTGGCGCGCCAGGGGGCCCATGCCGTGCTTGACGTGCATGCTCGCGAGCGCGTCCAGGAGGCCCGCGACGTCATCGAGCGGCTGGTCGCGGAGGGCGCCGTCGTCTACGGCGTGACCACCGGATTTGGCGCCCTGTCAGATCGCACGATCGCCGCGGCCGACGTCGAACGACTCCAGGAGAACCTCCTCATGAGTCACGCGGCGGGGGTCGGCGACCCGCTCCCGCGCGATGTTGTCCGGGCGATGCTGCTCCTGCGCGCCAACACGATCGCGCTCGGCCATTCCGGCGCGCGTCCCGCTGTCGTCGACCGGCTCCTCGACTTCCTGCGCCTTGGGATTCACCCCGTGGTGCCTGCCCAGGGTTCGGTCGGCGCGTCGGGCGATCTCGCGCCGCTGGCGCATCTTGCCCTCCCGCTGATCGGTCGGGGGCAGGTTGAGATGCTCGGGCAGACCATGCCGGCGCTGCTCGCGCTCCGGGAGGTGGGCCTCGAGCCGCTGGTGCTCGGCCCGAAGGAGGGGCTCGCCCTCCTCAACGGCACGCAACTGATGTCGGCGCTCGGTGCGTTGCTCCTGGCCGACGCGGATCGCCTCGTGCGGACGGCCAGCACGGTCGCGGCGATGACCGTCGAGGCGATGCTCGGGACGGATGTCGCGTTCTCCGCGGCCTACCAGCTGGCGCGCCCGCATCCGGGCCAGATCGCCGTGGCCGCCGAACTCCGGAGCCTCCTTCGGGACTCCGGCCTCCAGGCGTCCCATCACGCTTCGTCACACAAGGTGCAGGACCCGTATTCCCTGCGCTGCATCCCCCAGGTTCACGGCGCCGTCCGCGATGCGCTGGAGCATCTCCGGCGGGTGCTGGACATCGAGATGAACTCCGCGACAGACAACCCGCTCGTCTTTTCGGGTGGCGGGGTCGCCGACGAGACGGCGCTGGCAACGGGCGGAGGCCTCGTCATCTCCGGGGGCAACTTCCACGGCGAGCCGATCGCGCTGGCCCTCGATTTCGCCAAACTGGCCATTGCCGAACTGGGTTCGATCAGCGAGCGGCGGACGGCGCTCCTGCTCGACCCACGGCTCAACGGCGGGTTGCCGGCGTTCCTGGCACCGGCGTCCGGCCTCGACTCGGGGCTGATGATCCTGCAATACACCGCCGCGGCGCTGGTCTCGGAGAACAAGGTGCTGGTTCACCCGGCGAGCGCGGATTCGATCCCGACGAGCGCGAACCAGGAGGATCACGTATCGATGGGCCCGATTGCCGGACGCCACGGGCGGACGGTGCTGAGTCACGTGGAGCAGGTGCTGGCCATCGAGGCCCTGTGTGCGGCACAAGCGCTGGATCTCCGGCTCGAAAGTCTCCCCGGGGTCGCGGCCGGCGCCGGGGTCGCCGAGGCCCACGCGCTCGTCAGGCGCGCCGCAAGCCGCCTCGATGGTGATCGCGAGCCCGGTCCGGACCTGGCGGCCGCTACGGCCCTCGTGCGAGGAGGCGCGCTCGCAGATCTGGCGGGGCCACCGAGCCCGGCGCTGGGCGCCTAGCACCGGGTCCGCATGGCCGACGTTCGAATCATTGACGTTCGCGACGCCGAGGGCTTTGCCCGGATCCCACTGTGCGCGGATCCCGGGTTCGACCACCGCAGCTGCGACTACTGGGAAGACGCCGATCGCGGGTCGCGCGCCGCCCGCCTGTCGTGGTGGGATCCGAGCGCCGCGCCCGAACGACGTGCCCCCACCCCGACCACCAACCCGTTCAAGCCCGCCAATCCGGCCGGATCGGCATTCAACCCATTCGCCGCGGGCGGGGCGCGGCAGCCGAAAGGCAATCCGTTCGGGGACGACGACGCGGGCGTGGCGGCGGATAACCCGTTCGCTCCGCGGCGCGATACGGGCCCGCTCGTCGGCGCCGATCAGCCGCGGAAACTGCAGCTGCTCGGCCGGGGTCTGCGGGTCTTCGGCACGTATGCGAAGGTCCTCGAGCTGGACGGCCGACCCGCGGTCTACGCCCAGTTCGGGCCACTGTCCGCGTACCCGCGGGCCCAGCGAGTCCGGGAGCTGTATCCCCTGCTGCCCGCCTCCCCGCTGCCGGCCGTCATCACCTGTGTCGCCGCAACGGCCGAGGGCCGAGGCGCCGGGCTGGCCAGCCGGCTGGTCGGCGCCATCTGCGAGGACCTCGCCGCGCGCGGGTTCGCGGCAGTCGAGGCGTACCCCGAGCCGGGTGTCCGCGAAAACGGCACGAGTGCCGCAACCGTCGGGTTCTGGACTCGCTGCGGCTTCGCCACCGCGGTGGATGACGACCGCTATCCGGTCATGCGGCGCGAGTTGTGATCCCCGCGCCCGGTGAGGAAACCGAACGAGGGGGTCGGACCGTCTGTGTCGGCACGTGGAGCGGCATAGTTAGGAGGATCAGGGTGCATCACCTTCGCGGCGTGTTCATGGTGGCGGTCCTGGTGGTCGGCTTCGGGATCGCCGGGTTGGCCAATCCGGATTGCACCTACGCCTGCTCATGCATCCAACCCCGACCAATCGCGGAGTACGGTGCCGAGCCTGACACCGTGATCCTGACCGGCACGGTGACCGCCGTTGACCAGGACCAGCAGGGCCTTTTCCACGTGGAGCGCTGGTACAAGGGGACGAGCACCGCGGTCGATCTCCCGATCCGGGGCGGCAACGGGGCCGATTGCGGCGTCGGCCTGTCGGTGGGGGACCACATGGTCATGGTCGCCTACGTCGAGGACGGCGTCCTCCATTCGAGCATCTGCTCGCCGTGGGGCGATCTGACGACCCCGGAGGGTCAGCAGCTCGAGCAGGATGCCCTGCTTGCGTTCGGCGAGGGCATCGTGCCGGGTGACGCCGGGGAGCCAGCTGGCACGCCCCCGGACACGTTCGCAATCCCCTGGATCGTGGTCATCGGCGGGGGTGCGGTCGTCGTCCTGATCGTGGTCATCGCCGGAGCTTCGTACGTGTCCGGTCGTCGCGGGGGCTAGAAACCCGGTCGCGCGCGGCACCGTACGATGCGCGAGTGACAGATCCAACGGGCTCGGCGCCGGTCGCGGGGCCACGCCCCGTCCGGGCCCCACGCGGCTCCGAACGTTCCTGCCGTGGCTGGCAGCAGGAAGCCGTGCTCCGGATGCTCATGAACAACCTCGATCCCGAAGTTGCCGAGGATCCCGATCACCTCGTCGTCTACGGCGGGACCGGACGGGCCGTACGCAGCTGGGCGGCCTTCGACGCCATCGTCCGGGAGCTGCGCCGGCTGGCCGACGACGAGACGCTGCTGATCCAGAGTGGCAAGCCGGTCGGCGTGCTCCGGACGAACGAGTGGGCCCCGCGCGTCCTCATCGCGAACTCCAACCTCGTCGGGAAGTGGGCGACCTGGGATGTCTTCCGGGAACTCGAACGACAGGGCCTGATGATGTACGGCCAGATGACCGCCGGGTCGTGGATCTACATTGGGACCCAGGGCATCCTGCAGGGCAC